>CAZULO010000030.1:0-2700 GCA_964621245.1 uncultured Flavobacterium sp. | reverse complement strand
GTAAGGATTATAATGTTTTACAACGCGTAAATTTTCATGAAACAACTGCAACGGGATGGATTCACGATCAAGACAATTCGAAATTGATTCGAAATAATACGGGAAATGATGTATTGTTAGCACAAGAAAAAGGGCATGATGTATATACTAAAGTGGACGATTCAAAATGTAAATTGGCGCAAGATTGGTGGAAAAAAAATCAACTGGTTTGGAAAAAAGTAAGAGACCAATGGGAATTGGTTTTCTCAAAAAATAAAGATTTAACTTTAGAACCTAAAGTAGATAACCAACCTTTGTTTATGAAGTTATTTGAATTAAAGCAAGATGCTTCTGATGAAGAAGTTGCGACTATTATAACCAGTTACATCCGTAAATAATTATGTTATGTGTTGCAATTTTACCATAGTTAAAGAAACTAAAAACGGGATTTTAATTTATATGAATCATTGCAAAAAATTTCAGTTAAGCTTCAATAACTTACATTTTAGTTTAGATCAATTAGAGTTAGACACCTTAAAAAACTATTTAAGAAAAGTGGATATCGCGTATTGGGAAAAAGAATACGAAAATTCTATCTATAAAAAGAAAATTCCTATTCCTACTTTACAAAAAAATTTCATTATTCTAATTGATAGATATGAATTGTTTGAACTGCTAAGTTTACTCGATTTTGATTCGAAAAAAAAAGGATTCTTAACCTTTGAGGATTTTAAAGATAAGATTAATTTTAATTAATTTTTAGAGTTATACTGGAGAAAGGCTTGTTTTGCAAGCCTTTTTTTTATTTAAGATTATATCGTAGTCCTAAGAAAGCTCTAATTCCTTGATTCGGCGCGTACACATAACTTGGATCAAACGTTAAAGCATACGGATTTTCAGGTGTGGCAATTACATTTCCGTAGCTATCAAATTGCACATTTTTATCAAAAGGATCATTTGCACGGGCAATTAAAAAGGCGTTATTTTTGTTGGGTGTCCAATTTAATACGTTTTTAATTCCGCCATAAATTTCAAATTTGTTTTGCCATTTATAGGTGGCTTGAATGTTTTGTATGCTCCAAATTGGCGAAGTGGCTCTTCTTGGATCTAAATCACTCAATACGGGCAATCGCATCGGACCGTATAAATTACCTGTATAATCAAACGATAGG
Organism: uncultured Flavobacterium sp.; assembly: GCA_964621245.1. Lineage (GTDB taxonomy): Bacteria > Bacteroidota > Bacteroidia > Flavobacteriales > Flavobacteriaceae > Flavobacterium. The sequence goes on along the minus strand of CAZULO010000030.1, from coordinate 1,549 downwards.
TTCCAATCTAAAATTTCATAAGTTATAGCCCAATTGGCACTGTATTTCTCTGTCAAAATTGGTATAGTTTTTAGACCGTCTTTCGTGTTTTGGCTATTTAAAATACTAGCTCCCAAAATGGCTTTTAACCCGAAATTCGACATATAATCTAAATTCAAGCTAAATCCTTTTGTTACTGCAAAACCATTTAAATTTTTGTAAATAATTTGGTTTGGATTGCTGTCATAATCTGGAAGTATTTGATTCGAAAAATGCGTGTACCATGCGGAAATATCAAAACCTAAAGAAGTAGCATTTTCAAATCGTATTTTTTTTAAATAATTGACATTTACATTAATCGATTTTTCTGGTTTCAAATCTTCTTCAACAAGTACTTCTCTTGAACCTGTTAAAGCAGCATGTTCTTCTGTAAATAAATTCACCACTCTAAAACCAGTTCCAGCATTAATTCTGAAAATATCTGAGTTGGTAAATTTCCATTTATAAGCGATTCTTGGTGTATAAATATGACCGTGCTTGTTGTTGTAATCTAGTCGACTTCCCAATAAAACACTATGCATTTTTGCTAATTTAATTTCATCTTGAGCGAAAAAACTATAAATATGTGTTCTTTCAGGTTCACCTGTTGCGGTTGTATTGTCATTATAATATTGATAGCGATAGGCACTTCCTAATAATAAATCATGATTGCTAATTTTTTTATCCCAAGTGAGTTGTCCGAAACCAATTTGTTGTTGTGCGGCATATTTTGTAGTTCCATAATATGAATCTTGGTCGTGATTAGTGGCTGAAAATGAAACATAAATTTTCTCTGAAACCGGCAATTGGTATTTTCCAATTATTTCTTGACGCGAAGTATAAATGCTTTCACCATACACTAAATCTGTTCCACGATACCTTTTATTCCAATTCATTTCTCCGCCCCAGCGATCTTCGTAAAAGAAACGTCCGGCTAAAGTGAATAGTTTATTGTCTTTTCTAATGAAATTCCATTTATTGAAAATCGAAATTCGTTCTTGTAAAGTAACATCCGTAAAGTTATCATTATTATTGTCTATTGGTGAATTATAGTTGTAATAATTCAATCCCAGTAAAGTATTTGCTTTGTCTTTTATGTTTTTTTTGAAACCTAAATCCAAATTGTTTTCTAACCAAGAAGTAGTGAAAAAATCGGCTGAAAAAATCGGAGCTTGGGTCGCGTTTTTAGTGATAATGTTTATTAATCCTCCAACGGCTTCACTTCCATATAAAGAAGAAGCTGGACCTTTTACAATCTCAATCCGATCAATCAACGAATTTGGAATTCCAGATAAACCATAAACGGTAGAAAGCGAACTTACAATTGGCATTCCATCAATCGTAACCATTGTGTACGGGCCTTCCAAACCATTGATATGAATATCGCCTGTATTGCAAATATTACAGTTTAATTGTGGGCGAACGCCATTTACGTTTTGCAACGCTTCAAACATATTCGAAGTTGGATTTTTCTTGAAGAAAGTTGCGGTATAAATTTCAACAGGAACCGGAGTTTCCAATCGTGAAACAG
>CAZULO010000029.1:0-20484 GCA_964621245.1 uncultured Flavobacterium sp. | reverse complement strand
CCTCGGTCATGAAGTCAAAAAATCCCATATTTATATCAAGGGTTTAGTATTTTGTGTAAATATATTCAACTAACAAAAGTATAAAATTAATTTGGAATTATTTAAAATAAAAACGCATTAAAAAATAAAATTTTAATGCGTTTTAAATTATGGGTTTTATAGGTGTTTTCTAGTGTTTGAAATGACGAACTCCTGTCATCACCATAGAAACATTATTTGCGTTACAATAGTTGATGCTCAATTCATCTTTTATAGAACCTCCAGGTTGAATGATAGCGGTAATTCCTGCTTTGTTGGCAATTTCTACACAATCCGGAAAAGGGAAAAAGGCATCACTTGCCATAACCGCTCCGGTTAAATCAAATTCAAAGGTTTTTGCTTTTTCTATAGCTTGTTGTAAGGCGTCAACGCGAGAAGTTTGACCCGTTCCAGAAGAAATTAATTGACTGTTTTTTGCAAATACAATAGTGTTAGATTTAGTGTGTTTGCAAATTTTTGAAGCAAAAAGTAAATCTTCAATTTCTTCAGCTGTTGGAGCCGTTACAGTAGCTGTTTTTAGTATTTCTTTAGAATCCGTAATGTTGTCTTTGTCTTGAACTAAAATTCCATTCAAACAAGTGCGAACATTTTTAGTAGGTACTGCTACATCATTAATGACTAAAATAATTCTATTCTTTTTTTCTTCTAAAATATCGATAGCTTCTTGGTCGAATGAAGGAGCAATTACCACTTCACAAAATAATTTATTAATTTCTTCTGCTGTGGCTAAATCGATGTTTCCGTTTGCAATTAAAACGCCTCCAAAAGCTGAAGTTGGATCTCCGGCTAGCGCATCTAAATACGCTTCTTTCATGGTTGGTCTTGTGGCTAAACCACAAGCGTTATTGTGTTTTAAAATAGCAAAAGTGGGATCGTTATGTTTGAATTCGTAAATTAAATTTACACCGGCATCTACATCTAATAAGTTATTATATGATAATTCTTTACCGTGTAATTTAGTAAACATTTCATCAAAGTTACCAAAGAAAAATCCTTTTTGATGCGGGTTTTCTCCGTAACGTAAAACCTGACCTTTTTCTTCGCTAATTTTTAAGTAGCTGTCTTCTGTGTTGAAGTAATTAAATATTGCTGTATCGTAATTTGAGGACGTATGAAAAGCTCTTGTAGCTAATAGTTTTCTTTGTTCGATGGAAGTGGATCCGTTATTTTCGGTATAAAAACCTAAGAAAGTCGCATAATCATCTACTGAAGCCACAATAGTAGTGTCTTTGAAATTTTTAGCTGCGGCTCTAATTAATGAAATCCCACCAATATCAATTTTTTCAATAATATCGCCTTCACTTGCTCCAGAAGCTACTGTTTTTTCGAATGGATATAAATCTACAATAACTAAATCAATTTGTGGGATGTCAAATTCTTTCATTTGCGCCACATCACTTTCGTTTTCTTGACGATTCAAAATTCCACCAAAAATTTTTGGATGTAATGTTTTTACTCGGCCACCTAAAATTTCAGGAAAAGCAGTTATATCCTCTACGGCTACAACCGGAATATTTAAATTTTCAATAAAAGTCTGCGTACCACCAGTAGAATAAATAGTTACTTGGTTTTGGTGAAGCGCTTTTACAATTGGTTCTAAACCATTTTTGTCAAATACAGAAATTAAGGCCGATTTGATTTGTTTTGTGTGAGTCATTGTGTTGTTGTTTGTTAAAACTGAATTTGTTTCTGTTTCTGTTGAAATTTATTTCGTAGTTATTTCTTTTAAGAATTTGCAAAAGTACATATTTGATTAAGAAAATACAACACTAGTGTTTCCTAATTATTGCAAGTATGAATAGAAAAAAACCATGGTTTTACTTGTAACAAATTCTTAATTTGAGCTACATATACTAAGAATCTTGAATTTATGATATTATATTTCCGTTTATTAAAAGAAAGTTTTGCTTTTGCCTTAAATGCGCTAAGAAGTAATAAATTACGAACTTTGTTATCTTTATTAGGTGTTACAGTTGGTATTTTCTCTATTATAGCTGTATTAGCTGCTGTTGATTCGTTGAAAAAAAACATTGTAGACAGTTTAGATGGAATGGATAAAAACACGATTTATTTGTTTAAATATTCTTTTGGGCCGACAGATGTTGAAGAATGGAAGCGCGATCAATTTCCACATGTCAAATATGATGAATTTCAATATTTGCAAAAAAACATGGACGATATTGATAAAATTTCTTTCAATTTCTTCACCGGAAATCAGAGTATAAAATATGATGATAATACGGTAAATTATATCAGAATAAAACCATCTACTAATGAATTTTTCGAAATTGAACCCTTTAAAGTAGAAAAAGGAAGGTTGTTTAATGAATCGGAATCAAATTCAGGAACCGCTGTGATTGTAATTGGTAGTGAAGTAGCCGAAGGATTATTTAAAAATACAGAACCCATCGGAAAGCAAATACGTTTGTACGGGCAACGCTATACGGTTATTGGTGTATTAAAAAAAATGGGGGAAAATGCATTTGGCGATTCTAATGATGTAGCTGCTTTTCTTCCGGTAAATAATATCAGAAAATTGTACGGCGATAATAGTGCTACGTTTACTCCAGCTATTATTCTAAAACCAAAAGAGGGTGTAGATATTGAAGAATTTAAAGCTGAGTTAACTAGTAAAGTTAGAACTTTAAGAGGGTTAAGAGCTGGAGAAATTAATAATTTTTTCGTGAATATCTTATCGGGATTTACAGATTTTATAGATGATATCGTGGGTAAGATGACTTTATTTGGAGGGATTATTAGTTTGTTTTCTTTATTAGTTGGTGGTTTTGGAATTGCAAATATTATGTTTGTTTCTGTGAAAGAACGTACCAATTTAATTGGGATTCAAAAGGCACTAGGCGCTAAAAATAAATTTATTTTGTTTCAGTTTTTGTTTGAAGCTGTAATATTAGCCATGTTTGGCGGTTTATTTGGGATTATTTTAGTTTGGATCATCGCATTAATTTTAACGCATGCTTTAGATTTTGAATTTGTTCTAAGTGCTTACAATATTTTTAAAGGTTTTACAATTTCTTTTATTATTGGTTTGTTATCAGGAATTATCCCAGCTATTTTTGCATCAAAATTAGATCCAGTTGAAGCAATTCGCTCTGGTATGTAAATTACCAACAGCTACTTTAAATGTGTTTTGTTTGTAGAAATGATTCTACAAACAAAAACGCTTTAGAGCCTGTGAATAAAATCATATTTAACTACATTTGTAGCTTAAATTTTTGTATTACATGTGTGGCATTGCTGGTTTTATTAATAAAAATCTATCGGATTCAAAAAAACAAATCTTAATTCAAGGTTTGTATGAATTGCAATTACACAGAGGTCCAGATTATACCGGAATTTGGAATCAGACTCCAGAAACCTATTTTTTTCACCAAAGATTAGCTTTAATTGACGGCAATAGTCGTTCTAATCAACCGTTTAGTAACGATTCTTACGTGTTGTGTTTTAATGGGGAGATTTATAATTATCAGGCACTTAAACAACATTTACCTTCCATTACATTTACAACCACGTCAGATACCGAAGTACTTTTTCATTATTTATGTGAGTATGGCGTAGAGAAAACTGTACGTGATATTCAAGGTATGTTTGCGTTTTCTTTTTATGATGTGAAGAAAAAAGAATTATTTTTAGTTCGTGATCGATTCGGAATCAAACCTTTATACTATGTAAACACAAGTGAAGTGTTCGTTTTTGCTTCTGAATCCAGAACTTTAGCTAAAGGTTTGCAACTCAAACCGGATAGTTATAAAACTATGTTATCTTTAAATAGTACTGTAGAAGGGAGTTCTACTTTTACTCTTTTTAATGATATTGTTCATGTAAAAGCTGGAACAGTAGTGAAATTTGCCGAAAATGGTAGCGTTTCAGAACATTTTTATTATAAATTATGCGATCAAGTTGATCCATTATATCATAAAGAATTAAGTCAAAAACCAAAATCGGAAATAGTAAAAGATTTTGATAACTTGTTGACCCAATCGGTAGAAGAGATGTTGGTTTCAGATTTTCCAATGGGTGCTTTTGTAAGTGGTGGAATTGATTCGTCATTATTATCGGCTATAGCCCAAAAGTTTAAACCAGATTTAGCTTTATTTACGGCTGATATTGTGGGTAAACATTCCGAATATTCCGATTCGTTACAGTTAGCTCAACATCTCAATTTACCTTTACATAAAACCGCTTTTCATCCCGAAGATTTTTTAAATCATTGGATTACGGCAACCGAACATAATGCGGCTCCTATTATTTATTTTACGAACGGTATTCCTATTTCAAGAGTAGCACATTTAGCCAGAGAACATCAAGTTAAAGCTGTAATTTGTGGTGAAGGTTCTGATGAATTGTTTTTAGGATATTCAAAATTAATGGCTGCTCGATATAAAAAAGCATTGCTGTTTCCACAAAATGTCCTTAAAAAAATATACAAAATTTATCCTGCTTTAAATCATTATTTGTTTCCTTCTGAGTCTGCTAATTTGGACAGTTTTAATGTGCGATTAGCCAATGGCTATAAAAGTGAAAGGCTTTATGAAAAGGGCTCTGAATTGTTTTCATTTGTATCTAAAAAGGAACAAAAATATTATTTAGATTCTTTCGAAATGATGCAAAAACATTTACAAGCGTTATTGTATCGAAACGATAGAATGGGTATGATTTCTTCTATTGAAGTGCGTTTCCCATTTTTACATGAAGAGGTAGTTAAATTTGGTTTGAATTTACCCTTAGCCTATAAAACACGTTGGACGACTCAATTTCATAATAAAAAACATCCTTTTATAACGGATAAATGGATTGTAAGAGAAATTGCCAAGAAATATTTACCCAAACCATTGGTAGCTAAAAAGAAAAATGGTTTACCTATTGACGGATTAAACGGCGTGCGTTTTTCTAAAGAATTTTTTAAAAATGGATATGTGGCTCAGCAGTTGAAATTAGATCAAGCCACTTTAGAGTATATGTTGCAAAATGAAAACCCTTATTTTATTGGTAAACTCGCCTCAGTAGAATTGTTTGGATTGTTGTATGATTTTAACGAATCACATCAAGATATTCAGCATAAAATTAATCAATTTGCCACAAATAAAATTTAATTACCCCTAGTTATTACTTTACCCCGAAGTTTATATATTTTTTTAACACCAAAGAGCTCGATATACTATCGAGCTCTTTTACTATAATTTCAAAAAATAATCAATGTTGTGAATTAGTTTTTCATGTTTTTTAAAGAAACTTCATATTCTTCACTATCAATTCCTTTCGCTTTTGCTGCAGCAACGGCCTGAGTTTGCACTTGTATCGCTTCTGCTTTTTTTCCTACAACATAATATAATTGTGCTAAGGTGTCTAAAGAATAGGGATTGTTTTTTTCAATTTTATTAGACAATTCAGACCATTTTATAGCTCTTTCAAAATCTTTTGATTTATTTAATTCAAAAATATCCCAAGCTTGTGCATTTAACATCGAGTTAAGTTGGTTTTTAAAACTAATCCAGTCGGTTCTATCATCCATAGAAGTGTTAGATTTACTATATTGCGCATCTAGATTTTCAAAAAGAGGCTTATCGTTAACTAATATGTTATAATACAAATCTACTAATTTATTAGCTTCTTCTGAACCTTGTTCTTTTGCGTTGTAAGAATAAATTACACTGCTTAAAATACTTAAATCATAACCGGAATAAGCAATTAAATTATAGGCAATCGCGTCATAAGTTGCCGTATCTGGATTATTGCTTTTATTACTTCTAATTTCATTAATGATTTTAGCTATTTTGTTCTTAATGTCTTCTTCTTTATTGTATTTTAAAATATAATTGATGTATTCGATTTCTTGTTTGTTAGCGTTGTTATTCTCATTTTTAAACAAATCAAATGTGGTATGATTTCCAGAAATTTCACCAAGTAGAATATTAATTAAATCCTCATTTATCAGGTTTTTTGAATTATAATATTCGAAAATAGTACGCAATTTTTCAGCAACTAATTTCTCTGACACCTCTGACTTATAATAAGTAAAATCATTGTTGTTGTAATCATAGTCAGCAGCAACGACTTCTACAGCCCTAGCAGCTTCATCTTCAGATTCCTTATTTTCTATTTGCTGTGGGTAATCTACAACAGCTACAGCCGTATCCACAGCGGAAGTATAGACGTAATAATAACTTGTTTGATAAAAATTGATATAATTCGTATTTAAACTCTTAGCTAACTCTGGAATACTTGTTTTTTTATCTAAAATACTATTCGATAAATGAATGGCGTTTTCTGTTTCTTTTAATTTATTTAATATGGATCTTTTATCATAATTTAAAACGCTAGAAATATCATCTAGAGATTTAGTAGAGGATGCAATTATTTTTCCCTCTTTATTCATAATCAAAATCGTTTTTTCTTTGATGTTGTTTTTCTTAAAGAAGGCTTCATCTGATTTCGTAGCTAGGTAAAAGTTATACGTATCATATTCAGAATTGTAACTGTCATACATCTCATAACTTACATTCTCATTATAATTATTTATAAAATCGGTAAATGCAGAAGCGGCTTTTTTATCGTTGAAATTCACATACGTAATTAAATATTTAGTCGTGTCTTTCTGAATGTGAGCTAGCGCTTCTTTTAAGTTTTTTTCTACATTTGCTTTAAATTCATAACGAGAATCTGAGTAGCTATAAACGCTATCTGTAACCACAGCAGTAGAATCTGTATAGTCTGAATCATAATAAGATTCTCTACTTTTCATGCCTGGATAACTCCATTTCTTTTCTGCTATTTTTGTGTTTGGAAGTACATATTCGGGTTTTTTTAAATCACTTTTTTTAATAAATCGCAAAGGATTTCTACCGTCTGTTAAAAAAATTACACTTTTATCTTTTTCAATTTTGCCTGACAATTCTAAATCCGTTAAGTAATTGTCAGAAATAGTTACATCAACTACATTAACATCATTTGGAATAATGTATTTTTCAATTTTTGATTTTGTGTCTTTATATTTCACGAAGTGTAAAGCATACGCTCGGTCGATTTGAAAACTTAATTTTGGTTCCGAATTTTCAGATTTATTTTCTCCATTTTCAGTAACGCTTTCTATCATTTTGTATGCACTTTCAGAATATTCTTCTAAATCTTGTTCATTAAAATATTCTTTTAATAATTTATACTCAACTTCACCATTTTCAGTTTTTTGAATTCCTAAATATTCAGCACTAAATAAAGCGTAATAACTATTAGGGTTTACTTGTATTGTTAATTTATTAGAAGCTTTTTTTCCTTTTTCGAAAAGTATATGAAATGCATTTTCATTATTTTCATTATTTAAAATAATAGAATCGTTTTCGATTTTATATTTACCGGAAAACACCGAAATTTGATACATATTATCTTCTGAAAATACTAGTTTTATACCGTCTGAATTTTTTGTGGTAGACACATATTCTCCAACTAGCTGATTTTGTGACCAAGCGCATTGTATGGTGCAAGCAATAATTAAAAGAAGTTTTTTCATTTTTCTGTTTTTTTTGTAAATGTAGCGAATTAAATACTACATCATATAAAAAATCCCAAGCTTTTTGCTCAGGATTTTCTTGTTTTTTTAATTCAATTTTAAAGGTTGTATTTCAAACTCAAAATGATGTATCTAGGTTGAACAGCATAGCTTGAAAAGTTTGTAGAGCCACCTAAAGCATTAAAACTACTGTCGTTAAGTGATGTGGTATTTAATAAGTTTGTTGCACTAACTTTGTATTCTAATTTACTGTCTTTTTTCTGATACGAGAAAGAAGCGGTTAAAAAATCATATTCCGTATCAATGGTTTTGTCTGTATTTCTGTTGTGATAAAAGTCATAATCTGCCTTAAACGAAAACGCATCTAAAAAGAAGTATTCTAAAGTTACCGATGGATTATCTACATAAAAGGTTTGATTCGGCGTGTCGTTTATAGCGTAATTATAAGACAAATCTATGTTTGGTAAATTTTTTAAATTAGTTGAAAATCCAACATTATAATTTTGCACATAATTTTCTGTGCTTTGAATAAATTCTGAATTATCTTGATTCACACGAATGTTATTGTTTTTGCTCCAACTAAGACTTGCTCCACCATTTGCTTTGAAATATCGTGCAAATGAACGTCCATAATTAAACGCACCAGTAAGTGATTCTTGTGGAAAATTTGAATTAAGATTTACAGAACTAGAAACCTGATTTACTCCAGTTAATAAAGCTCTGTTGGTAATAATATCCGTTTGCTTTGTATACGTTAAGTTTGCAAAAATATTTTCCATATTAAACATGCTAAATTTAAAGAAACGTAAATTGTGTACTTGAGAAACCGAATTTTCTAAGAAACGATTTCCTCTGTATAAACTATTGTAATTAGAAAACACATTACCTTGTGCTAGTTTAACAATATCGGTAAAATTGTTAGTTAAAGAAAAATTATACGTTAATGATTGCGATTTTTTCATTTGCCATAAAGCATAGAAATCGGGTAACACTCTGTTGAAACTCATACTGTTTTTCGAGTTCAGTTGGCTATCAGCTGTGTTAAATTGATGAATTGAAACACCTGGATTAAATGTAAATTTACCGGTTAGTATTTTATAATGTAATCCCACGAAAGCATCGTTGAAAGTGTAATTTACATCGTTAGTATTAGAACTATCTGTTAAATTATTTTGGGTTCCATTATCTAAAATTTGAAAAATAGAAGAGTTGAAGTTTTGGTACGAATATGTGTTTCCTGCCGTAATATTGAAGTTACTTTTTGGAGTAATCATATAGTAATAATCAAACTTAATATCTGTTTTATTGGTTTTAACAAATCGGTTTTGATTGACGTCATTTCTGGTTTGTGATAGGTATCCAGCTAATGCGAAAGGTTGCGTTTGTAAATTAGCATTGTAAAAAGGATCTTCTTGTTGAAATAAATTTTGTGCTTCAAAAGCAAATACATTTTTATCGTTTAACGTATAATAATAATTTAAATTTTGACTCACAGATAAGGGTTTCTGACTCTTTTCTGTAAAAATATTTCCTTGTAAATTAGACACTACGCTTTGGTTTTCTAATTGATCTGATGATTTTAATAAGGCATCATAATCTAAATGCATTTTAGCAGAAGGTACATAACTTGAACTTAGTTTAAATAATCCTAAATTGGTTTTTTGTTTTGAAATATCTTGACGAGTTTCGGTTATATTTACAGTTGTTCCATTTGGTAATCGATCAGTACGATTGTAAATATTGTCGGTTTGTAAATCGGTTTTATTATACGAATAAATCCCGAAACCACTAATTGTCCATGCTTTTGAAGGATTGTAAGAGAAGTTTGCAGCCCCAAATTTAGCGTCAATGTTTTTAGCACGATTGTTTCTCATGCCCATAATTCCTAAATCATTGGAAGAAACATTAAAGCTTGAACCGCCTTTTTTCATCATATTTTTAAATCCACCTGTAAACTTAAAATAGTCTTGTGCCGTTAATGGTAATTCACCAATATTATTTAAATTTCCAATTAAATTCACGCTATATTTCGGACTATAGTAAAACAATTTCGGATTTAAAATACTTCTATTTTCCGTATCAGCTACTCCAGCTCCAGCCAGCATATCACCAAACCAGAAATTCTTTTTCCCATCTTTTAGTTTGATATTAATCGCTACATTGTCTTGGTTATTTTCTAATCCTTTTAAGTTAGAAACTTCATTATAATTTCTTAAAACTTGAATTTTATCTAAAGCATCAGCAGGAATATTTTTCGTTGCGATTTTGGTATCACCATCAAAAAAATCTTTTCCTTCTACCATAACTTTTTGTACTTTTTTTCCTTCTACTTCAATTTCACCATCTTTATTTACAGAAACACCAGGTAATTTTTTTAGCACATCTTCCAATTTTTTCTCCGTTCCGTTTGTAAACGAATCAGAATTATAAATAATAGTATCTCCACTAATTCTAACAGGCATTTCTTTTACAATTTCTACGGTTTCAATGGTGTTAGCACCCGTAAGAATGATGTCGAAATTCATGTTTTCTTTGGTAGTTGTAATTTTTTTCTCAAAGGGCGCATAACCAATATAGCCAGCTTTAATTAGGTATTCGGTATTTGGTTTTAAGTTTAAAGAGAATTCCCCTTTTTCACTAGTTATATTATACGAATCCATAGCTTTAGTAGCTTGGTTGATGGCCATTACATTGGCTGTTTCAATAACTAGATTTTCATTGTCTTTCAATATTCCAGTCACTTTTACATTTTGAGCCACTGCAATCCCCGAAAAGATAAAGGCTAGAAATACTATAATTTTTTTCATAAGTGATTTGCTATATATGTGGAAGTCGCCTTGTGAGCGACTTCGTTTTGTTTTCTTTTTTTGAAATTATCTTCCCATTCTCATGCCGCCTCTCATTCCTGGACCGCCTCCCATTTCTTGCATTTCTTTCATTTTTTTGATCATGATGTCGTCAAATTCTTTTTGAGTCACTTTATCTCCTCCAGTTGGCGCTTTAATTTCTAACTTGTCTTTTACATTCATTACTAATTTAGAACACATGATAACCGTTTTTCCATCGTTTACTTCCATAATTAAACCCGGTAAACCCCAATATTCATCAGGTCCTTGGTTTACAGGGATTTCAGGACAATACCAAGCAGTTACTGTAATTTCTTTTGGCAAATCTATTTGGTCAAAAAAGTTGGTTTTTTTATCTTCTTTTTTCTCTGTCGAAGCTTTATCTTCTGTTTTGACATCTTCCTTTTTCTTTTCTTCTTTTCTTCGGTAATTTCTAAAGTCAGATTTACTAGCTTCTTTTACCGCTGTTGCTTTAAAACAAGTATAGTCGCCAATTTTTTTAGTTTCGTCTGATAAAACCCATTTTAAATTAGGTAAAGAGTCTTTAATTAAAAATTCTTTACCAAAAACTTCTTTGTCAACGGTATATTGTTTTTCTTTAACGTTTTTGTAGTAGGTGCCACCACCGCCCATAAAACTAGCCATCATTCTTCCGCCATTACCTTGACCGGGTGCATCTAGTTTTTCTTCTTCTTTATAAATAGAGGCTGATTTATCGAAATTTAATATAAACGTTTTTTCAAACATTTTTTTCATTCTTTCCATAATTTGCGTTTTCATTTCTGGAGTAATGTCTTTATTTCCTTCAAAGTTTTTTGCAAAATCTGAGGTTGAAGTTTTAGATTCGTAAACCGCCATGCCTTGGAAATCTTTTTGTGCGGTAGCTATAAATGAAGTTAAGCTAAGTAACGCTAGGAATATTTTTTTCATTTTCATTTTTTGTTTTAGATACTATTTAGACTTCAAAAAGTGGAAATAGTTACAGCTTAATTTGTTATTTTTGTGTTAATATCTTTACTTATGAAATACTTTTGTTTTTTTCTTTTGTGGTCGCTTCCCCATTTTGCTCAAAATATCGAGTGGGAGAAAAAAAGTGAATCACCTGTTCGCTATGACCTGTTTTGGGGAACAGATATTTCTGGGCATACTTATTTTTCTTCCAACACTAATTTATATAAGATTACGGATAAAGACACTTTAAACTACACGAATAATAAATTTGGTAAGATTTCAGGTGTGGAAACATTTAATTTGCTTCAAACTATAGTTTTTTATAAACAAAATAATGCGTTTGTTTTATTAGATGCGCAATTCAATGAGATTAGAACTACTATTTTTTCAGAATTAAATTGCGAACTTTTAAAGCCGGCTTCTCAAAATGAATTGTGGTTTTATGACAGTTTGACCCAACGTATTGGATTGTATAACTTAAATTCTAATACCTCTAAATTACTTTCGAACCCTATATTTAAAAGCATTGCCTATTCTCATTCTGATTATAATTATTTATATTGGTTAGATACCGAAAACGACTTGTTTTCTATTAATAAATTCGGAAAAGTGACTAGTTTTGGAAAAATTCATCCATTTGATAGCGTAACTTTTTCTGACAAAAGCGAATTGTATTACCTTTTTGAAGGTGAAATATACTTTTATTCCTTTGAAAATCAGCAATCCACAAAAATAAATCTACCTGAAAAAATGATCAAAAATTTCTTCTATAAGGATGGAATTTTGTCTATTTTTACCAACAATCTTTTACGGACTTATCAAATTAAAAAATAACACATGCATATAGCTATTGCAGGAAATATTGGAGCAGGAAAAACAACTTTAACCAAAATGTTGGCCAAACATTTTAAATGGGAAGCACATTTTGAAGACGTAGATGACAATCCGTACTTGGATGATTTTTATCATTCTATGGAGCGATGGAGTTTTAATTTGCAGATTTATTTCTTGAATAGTAGATTTAGACAAATTTTAGAAATTAGAAAAACAGGTAAGAAAACGATACAAGATAGAACCATTTATGAAGATGCTTTTATTTTTGCACCGAATTTACACGCCATGGGTTTAATGACAAATCGTGATTATACCAATTATAAATTATTGTTTGATTTGATGGAAGATTTAGTGGGTCCGCCAGATTTATTAATTTATTTAAGAAGTTCGATTCCGAATTTAGTGAAGCAAATTCACATGCGTGGCCGCGATTATGAAAACACTATATCCATTGAATATTTAAGCAGGTTAAACGAAAGATACGAAGCGTGGATTCAAACGTATGATAAAAGTAAATTGGTTATTATTGATGTAGATGATATTGATTATGTAAATAATCCGGAAGATTTAGGAGCTATTATCCAAAAAATCGATGCTGAAATAAACGGATTGTTTTAGTGTGAATAAGAAAAGAAAAGCCTCAGTTGATAGTTTAACTGAGGCTTTTTTATGTTACTTTAAAATTATTTAGAATCTAATTCTGCAATTTTTGCATCTAATTCTTCTTTAGTTCCTTCCAGAACTTTAACTGCTTTGGTTTCTTTTCCATTTACGGTTGTAGTTATGGTTACCGTTGCTTTTTCTTTACCATCTTTTAGCAGGTCTCTTTTAATTTGGATACTTTGTGTTTCTTGCTTTGTAACTACTGCACTAGTATCTATTCTATTTTTATAGATACTATCTGCAATGCTACTTTCTCTAACATGGTCGTGGTTGCAATTCGCACCGTGTACGTGTGTGTTCGTTTCAGAATGACCGCCTAAGATAGGAGCAATTACTAAACCTATTAAGCAAGTTAATTTAATTAAGATATTCATGGATGGTCCTGATGTATCTTTAAATGGATCTCCAACTGTATCTCCAGTTACAGCAGCTTTGTGTGCGTCTGAACCTTTGTAAGTCATTTCACCGTTAATCATTACACCTGCTTCGAAAGATTTTTTGGCATTATCCCAAGCGCCACCAGCATTGTTTTGGAAAACGGCCCAAAGCACACCAGAAACTGTAACTCCAGCCATATAACCACCTAACATTTCGGCAATTAATTGGTTGTTGTCTCCATAAACTAATTTACCTAATAAAACTATGGCGATAGGGAATCCGATAGTCATAATTCCGGGTAACATCATTTCGCGTAAAGCGGCTTTTGTGGAAATGTCTACACATTTTGCGTATTCTGGTTTTCCAGTACCTTCCATAATTCCTGGAATTTCTTTAAATTGGCGACGGACTTCGTACACCATATCCATAGCCGCTTTTCCAACAGAATTCATGGCTAATGCGGAGAATACAACCGGAATCATTCCTCCGATGAATAACATCGCTAAAACAGGTGCTTTGAAAATATTAATTCCGTCTATTCCTGTGAAAGTCACATATGCTGCGAATAAAGCTAATGAAGTTAACGCTGCCGAAGCAATAGCAAATCCTTTTCCAGTTGCTGCTGTGGTGTTTCCTACCGAATCTAAAATATCTGTTCGTGTACGAACTTCTTTTGGCAATTCACTCATTTCTGCAATTCCACCTGCGTTATCAGATATGGGTCCGAAAGCGTCAATGGCTAATTGCATAGCTGTTGTAGCCATCATCGCAGAAGCGGCTAAAGCCACGCCATAAAATCCTGCAAATGCATAAGACGCCCAAATGGCTGCAGCAAATAATATTACGGTTGGGAAAGTAGAAATCATACCAGTTGCTAAACCTGCAATTACGTTGGTTCCTGCGCCAGTTGATGATTTTTGAACAATTGCCATTACGGGTTTTGTGCCTAATCCTGTATAATATTCCGTAACTGACGAAATAGCTCCACCAACAATTAAACCAACAATAGTAGCATAAAATACACGTAGAGAAGAAATCTCTTTTAATCCTTCACCATAAAATTCCATTTTCATAGTTTTTGGCAACATATATTCTACAAGGAAATAACATGAAATAAGTGTTAAAATAATAGAAACCCAGTTTCCAATGTTTAATGCTTTTTGTACTTGTGCTTCTTTCGCATCATCACTAGAAATTTTTACTAACATTGTTCCTATGATTGAGAATAAAATTCCAAATCCCGCGATGGCCATTGGTAGTAAAATAGGTCCAATTCCTCCGAAGATATCGTCAATTTTTCCACCCATATCTTTGATGACGTAGTTACCTAAAACCATAGCTGCTAAAACTGTTGCTACATACGAACCGAATAAATCGGCACCCATTCCGGCCACGTCACCTACGTTATCACCTACGTTATCTGCAATTGTAGCTGGGTTACGAGGATCATCTTCTGGGATTCCAGCTTCTACTTTACCTACTAAATCGGCACCTACATCGGCTGCTTTTGTGTAAATTCCACCACCAACACGTGCGAATAAGGCAATAGATTCTGCTCCTAAAGAAAATCCAGCTAAAGTTTCTAGAACGATGGTCATGTCTGCTGTAGAAGTCCAAGCGCCGTGCATAAAATATCTGAAAAATAGAATAAAGAATCCTGTTAAACCTAAAACAGCTAAACCAGCCACTCCTAATCCCATTACGGTTCCACCACCAAAAGATACTTTTAAAGCTTGTGGTAAACTGGTACGAGCCGCTTGTGTGGTTCGAACATTCGTTTTGGTAGCAATTTTCATTCCCATATTTCCTGCCAAAGCAGAGAAGAAGGCACCAAAAATAAAGGCAATTACGATTAGCCAATGGGTTGTAGGTACAAAAAAAGAAATGGCTCCAAGAACTACACTTGCGCCAATAACAAAAAAGGTTAATAATCGGTATTCAGCTTTTAAGAAAGCTAAAGCGCCTTCATAAATGTAATCTGAAATTTCTTTCATTTTTCCATCACCGGCATCTTGTTTTAAAACCCAAGCACGTTTCATTGCCATAAAAAGCAATCCAATTATTGCCATTACAATAGGCAAATAGATCATAAAATTATTCATAATTTAGTAAATAGTTAATGGTTAATTTTAATTCGTTTTAACAAAAATAAACAAAAAAGGCAATTACCCTAATGATAATTGCCTTTTTTAATAAATTTATTGAAAAGTTTTTATTTAATGCTAAATAATCCTTCTGGTTTGTTTTCAATTGCATTAAAACGATCTGTACATTCTTTAATAATAGTATGTGCTTCGTTCACATCTCCCCAACCTTCAACATCTACTTTTTTGTTTTCTAAGTCTTTATAAACTTGGAAAAAGTGTTCGATTTCTTTTACTAAGTGAGGGTTTACATCACTTAAATCGTTTAAAGAATTCCAAATTGGATCTGAAACGGGTACACAAATTACTTTTTCATCTGGACCTTTATCGTCTGCCATGTGGAAAACTCCAATTGGTTTTACTTCGATTACACAACCAGGGAAAGTTGGTTTAGTTACCAAAACTAAAACATCTAAAGGGTCGCCATCTAAAGCTAAAGTTTCAGGAATGAATCCGTAATCTGCTGGATACATCATTGAAGAGAATAACATTCTATCGAAACGCATTCTTTTCATATCAAAATCATACTCATATTTGTTTCGGCTTCCTCTAGGAATTTCTACCAAAACGTCAAACGTTGTTATTTTATCTGCTGTCATTTTCTTTTTATTTGCGGGTGCAAAGGTAGTGAAAAAGTGAAAAGTGAAAAGTGAAAAGTGAAAAGTTTTTTAAAAAAAAAATTACCTATTTCGTTTTTTTAAATAATGATGCCATAATAAATAGGTGGCTAAAGAACGGTAAGGCTTCCAATTAGCTGCATGTTTTTCCATTTCTTCTAATGTCTCAGAATTGAAAAGTTCGCGCATGGTGTGTTGCACGGCAATATCTCCAATTGGAAAAACATCTTTTTTTTGTAAGCAAAACATCAAATATACTTGCGCGGTCCATTTTCCAATGCCTTTCAATTGGATAAGTTCCGCATAAACTTCTGCTTCGGTTTTGGAATGAAAACTGTTTAAATCAATCTTGTTTTCTTCAATACTAAGCGCTAAGTTTTTGATGTAGTTTATTTTTTGACGAGATACGCCACATGATTTTAATGTTTCATCTGAAGTTTGTAGTAGTAATTGTGGTGTGAATCCGTTTAGCTGGTTTTCAATTTTATCATAGCAAGCTTTTGCCGAAGCTATAGATACTTGTTGTTCTAATATTAATTGTGAAAGTGCTACAAAACCGGATGGGCGATTGGTGATTGTGGGTTGTCCATACGTTTCTATGATGTTATGAAATTTGGGTTCGAGTTGCAGTATTTCGGGTAAATGTTGTAACATAGTTTTAAGATTGAAACAAAGAAACAGAAATTTTATTACAAATTAGAGTTGGTTTATTTGCTATGATATTTATGAAAACCTAAAAATGGACTTGCTGTTAGAAAGATAAAATTGGTAGTATAGCCGTGGGTGAAACGGCATCCTTTTTATAGTATGGCCTGACCTTACATCAGGCCATAGTATAAAAAGATATAGTGTAACACGCGACCAGAAATGATTGAAAAGTAAAACTGGTGCTTCTAAAAATAAAAACCAAAACCAACACGAATCGTAAATTTACGTGCTTCTGGCATATTGAAATAACTGCCTCTCCAAGCGCCATCGATTCGCATCACTTTGAAAATATTTCCAATACCAGCCGAATATTCGTAATAACCATCTACCGGTGCTATGTAATTTTGTCCGGATGCATTAATGGCTTTGTTTTGATCGGAAACCGAACCGTAGACAGCTTTAACTCCGATAATTTCTCTCCAATTTAATTTTCTTAACAAAGGAACACGAGCAAAAAGTTTACCATTAAAATTGTGTTCCAAATGCAAAGAAGTGTATTGATCTGCCACAAAATCGTAGTAATTTAACAGGTTGTAGGTGTTGTCAATAATAAAATACGATTGGTTGCCGGGTATAATTCCCATTAAAGATAACGGGACCGTACCAAAGGTTTTACCTATTTCTAAAGTGGAAAATAAGCGTCCGAATCCACCAATTAAGAGCGGTTGACGGTAATAAAATTGAAGTTTGGAATAGTTGAAATCACTGTCGAACACCCCTTTTAAACCTTGTGAATAACTTACAAAAAGACGTGGGTAATTTAAATCGACATCAATTCGGTCTACTCCGTAGCCTACCATTTTTCGTTTTGGTGTGTAATTGATTAAGAAATTCACTTCTGATTGTGTGATAGCATTGGAAGTTTTAGTTTTAGATGCATCTGTAAAATAATCCAATTTAAATTCAGAAGAAGCAGAAGATAACGTGCGATAGGAGAAACTACTTTCAAGTACTAAATTTTTAACCGGTTCGATTTCAAATCCTAAATTGGTTAAGTTGACATTAGTTAGCTTGTTGTTGGTGCCACTTGAGAAAAAGGAAGAAGAGGCGAAACTTCTGCCCAATACATCATTAGAAGTGGTTAAACTTACCCCAATTTGTTCTACATCTCTACGATTTCCTAACGAGACAATAAAGCGATTTTTCTTGTTTAACATCACACGTGCATTGATGCCGTATTTGACTTTATCATCCTTAAAACCATATGCTGTGTAGCCTTGAATGCGCCATGGGTCGTTGGCGCCAAAATACGTTCTGCCGCCAAATCGGATACGTTGTCCTTCTACATCATTATAGCCGAAAGTAGAGAAAATAGGACCGATATCAAATTTACCTACCTGAATATAGCCGCTTCCTAAAATAGAAACTAAGTTATAAAAACGTTTGATTTTGGGTACGGTTTTTAAGGTATCTAACATTTCGTAAATGCCTTTTTCGTTCGAATTTAAACTTTCAAATCGGTTTTCTTCCCAATATTCATCGGTTTTGGTGTAGACATCTTTGTCGAACGTATTGACTTCTTCTCGATAAAATTTATCGTCTTTGGCTTCGTTAAAGGTATGGTTTTTAAACATGGTAGTTCGTTTTCCATACATTCCGTTGGAGCCTTCTTTTTTGGTTAAGGCAAAATCCGTCATCATGTGGTCGCGTTTCAGTAAGAACACCGAGTCGTTTAAAACATCAAATTCTTGTTCGATATAAATATCTCTTACCCAGTTGATATTGGCACTTTTACTGGCTTCCATGTTGATGCTTTTGATGGCATATGTAGAATCGTTTACCCAAAAATCGCCTTTAAAAGTTAATTCGTTTTTTCTTCTTGGATAATACACAATATTATAACACCATTTATTATCGATAAAAGTACTGTCGGATAAAACATAATTATATACTTGAATTCCGGTTCTAGAAAGTGGACTTACGAAGTCTTTATCGAAGAATTTTAGATAATTATTATAAATATCATAATCAGCATATAAATCTTTTAAAAAGGCATTTACACCATCGTTATTGGCGTTTCCAAAACCTGAATATTTATTGGCTTGTAACACATCTTTAGTTCTGCTTTTTTCATTGTCGCCATATACTTTACTTACCGTTTCATTGATAAAAATAGGTAAGAAGTTTTTCCCGGTAATGGCTGAGGTATCTACATGTTGAAAAATAAATTCTACATTTTTAAAGATTTTACTTTTCATAAAAGCGCTATCAATAGAGTTGATGTCGAATTCTATTTTTTCATATTTATCATATTGATAATGTTGGAATTGGCGCAAGCCGTTTTTCTTTTTACGTTCCCAAATTTTGCGTAAAATATCTATGGCTGGGTTGTTTTTTTTAGATGTTTTTCCGCCATACACCTTAACTTCTGCAATGGAGTTGGAGTTTTCTAGTGTAATTTTTAAATCGTAATTATGTTCACCTGTTAAAGTGATTTCTTTGTCTTTATAGCCTACAAATGAAGTGGTTAACGTGGTATATGTTTTTTTAGATTCTAAATAAAATTTTCCATTTTCGTCTGCAATAACACCTTCGGCAGAATTTTTAAAAGCCACGGTAGCATAGGCCACGGGTTGTTTAGCATCATCTAAAATAATACCACTTACTTTGGTTTGAGAAAAGGCAAGAGTAGAGATTAAAAATAAAAAGGCAAATAAGTTTTTCATTTAAGTTGACTTTATTTATTCTGGATTCATTTCAGAATTTCAGTGTGAATTAATAAAAAAAAATCCCGATACAATCGGGATTCAAATATATAATAAAAATTACGTACTATGACTTGTACATCACTTTTTTAACAGCTTTTACCACATCGTTACTATTTGGTAACCATTCTTTTAAAAGTGTTGGCGAGTAAGGTGCTGGAGTATCAGCAGTAGTGATACGTTGGATAGGTGCATCTAAATAATCAAAGGCACGCTCTTGAACCATATAAGTAATTTCAGAAGCTACTGAAGCAAAAGGCCAAGCTTCTTCTAAAACCACTAATCTATTTGTTTTTTTAACCGAATTGATAATACAGTCGTAATCCATTGGACGTACTGTTCTTAAATCGATAATTTCACAAGAAATACCTTCTTTGGCTAATTCTTCTGCAGCGGTGTAAGCCTCTTTGATAATTTTTCCGAAAGAAACAATAGTTACATCAGTTCCTTCACGTTTGATATCAGCTACACCTAAAGGTAAAACGTATTCGCCATCAGGCACTTCACCTTTGTCGCCATACATTTGTTCTGATTCCATAAAAATAACAGGATCGTTATCTCTAATGGCTGCTTTTAGTAAACCTTTGGCATCGTAAACGTTACTAGGAACGACTACTTTTAGACCAGGTGTATTGGCAAACCAGTTTTCGAAAGCTTGGGAATGCGTGGCTCCTAATTGTCCGGCAGAAGCGGTTGGTCCACGAAATACCATTGGCATAGGGAATTGTCCGGCCGACATTTGGCGCATTTTGGCTGCATTATTTATAATTTGATCAATTCCTACTAAAGAGAAATTGAAAGTCATGTATTCTACAATTGGACGACAACCGTTCATGGCAGAACCTACGGCGATACCGGCAAAACCAAGTTCTGCAATAGGAGTGTCAATTACTCTTTTTGGTCCAAATTCATCTAGCATTCCTTTAGAAGCTTTGTAAGCTCCATTGTATTCCGCAACTTCTTCACCCATTAAATACACGGATTCATCTCTGCGCATTTCTTCACTCATCGCTTCCGCAATTGCTTCTCTAAACTGTATTGTTCTCATAAATTAATTCTAAAACTTAGTGAAAGGCA
>CAZULO010000028.1:0-20543 GCA_964621245.1 uncultured Flavobacterium sp. | reverse complement strand
ACTATACTTTATCAATAATTCTTAAAATATCTCCAAAAACTCCTCTCGCGGTTACTGAAGCTCCTGCTCCTGCTCCTTGAATTACGATAGGTCTTTCTCCATACGATTCGGTATAAATTTCGAAAATAGAATCGGAACCTTTAAGTTGTCCTAATGCTGAATTTTCAGGAACAGAAACTAATTTTACTTCTAAATTACCTTTATCTTGTTGTAAATCTCCAGAGAGTTCACCGATGTAACGCAAAACATATCCTTTCTCTTGATTTTCTTTAATTTCCTTATA
This sequence comes from uncultured Flavobacterium sp., assembly GCA_964621245.1. Classification (GTDB taxonomy): domain Bacteria; phylum Bacteroidota; class Bacteroidia; order Flavobacteriales; family Flavobacteriaceae; genus Flavobacterium. Next base: position 20,260 of record CAZULO010000028.1, on the reverse strand, counting down.
ATGTGCATCTAAAAGCGTCAAATTTTCTAAAAAACTGGAAATTGTTAAAGCTCTTAATTCAACTGGAATTAAATTCTGCACATCAATTTCATTCAATTCGTTTTGTAAATCCAATTCGCGAGCTAGAATCAATAATTTTCTAGCTACGTCATTCCCACATAAATCTTCCCGCGGATCTGGTTCGGTAAAACCTAAAGTGATTGCTTCTTTCAATACTTCACTAAACTGTTTATCTTCCACTGAAAAATGATTAAAAATATAACTCAATGTTCCTGAAAACACACCTTTAATTTTGGTGATATTTTCTCCTGAAAGATGCAATAATTTAATTGTATCAATCAAAGGTAATCCTGCACCCACATTCGTTTCATATAAATAATTTTTCTGATTATCTTGTAACACTTGTCGGATTTCTTTATAAAAACCATAACTTAAGGTGTTGGCGATTTTGTTAGACGAAACCACATCAAAACCGTTTTCAATTAAGGTTTTATACGAGTCTACAAAAGTTGCACTTGCGGTATTATCCACAGCAATTAAATTTTCTAGATGGTTTTCTTTGGCGAAATCAATAACATCTTGAACCTGATACAATTCACCATCAGTTGCGAGGTGAGCTTTCCAATTTTCATTGATTCCAACTTCATCTATTACTAACTTTTTTGAATTTGCAATGGCAAAAATATTAAGTTTAATTCCTTTTTTACTTTCGATTTTTTTTGCGGATGACAACACCTGATCAATTAAAGTAGCACCTACTAAACCGTGACCGAAAATAGCAATATTAATCTTTTTTGTCAATCCGAAAATTTCCACATTAATAACATTAATAGCTCGTTTTAAATCGGTTTTCTTCACCACTAAACTCACACTATTTCCTGTAATAATATTGTTAAATAAAATAGGTGTGATTTTATTTCGAATTAAAGCCGAATACAGTTTGTGAAACGTACTCAAATCTTGCCCAGAAATAGAAATGGTTGCAATATTCGTATCCACTGAAACTTTATTCACATCACCAAAAAGTAATTCTTTGGAAAATTCTTTTTCTAAACCTTGTAACGCTTCTGTGGCTCGTTCTGTGTTTACTACTATTCCGATACCTCGTTCTGAAGAACCTTGCGATATAATACTTACACTAATTTTAAGATCGGCCATTACACTGAAAATTCGAGCATCTACACCTGATTTGCCTAGCAAGCCTTTTCCTTCTAAATTAATTAAAGAAACCGTATCTAAAACAGTTAATTCTTTAATTCCTTTGTGTTTATTTTCTTTTGATTCTGATTTTAAATTTGACATAATTAAGTTGTGTGTTTTATGTTAAAAATTGTTTTTAAAATATGGTTTAGTCGTTCATATTCAATCAAAAAAGCATCATGACCATGAATAGAATTTATTTCGTGATACGTTACATTTTTCGTAATATTACTCAACAAATTATGTGTTTTAATGTTTTCATTTGGTGTGAAAAAATAATCACTATTAACAGCTATTTGATGAATTTTTATCGGGCTCTTTTTTGCGAAATCTTGTAAATCATTTTCAGTCGTGTTTTCACCAATGGTTTTTAATAAATGATTCATTAACTTATAAGCACTTAATTCAAATCGACCTGATAATTTTTCCCCATGATGCCGCAACCAGGATTCAACTTTATAGCTGTTTTGATTTTCATTTTTTTCAGCATGGAACTTTGAAGTTAACGACTCTGGTGTGCGATACAAAAGCATGGCATGCAAACGCGCATCATGAATGGGATTTTTAGAATTATTCAGAATGGCATCTTGCACTAAAACATTTCCAATTAGCCAATCGTTCGCTTTCCAATTTGTAGCGATTGGAATTAAATTCTGAATGGCATTTGGTTTTATAAAAGCCATTTCCCAAGCGATGGCACCACCTAAACTTCCGCCAATAACGGCAAAAAGTTGGTTGATTTTTAAATAAGCTAATCCTTTCCAAAAAAGAGAAGCTATATCTTTTGTAGTGAAACTGGTATAATTTTCAATTAAATTTTCTGGGTTTTGATCATATCCATTTCCTGGAATATTGAATGCGATGATGGTGTAAATTTTCGTATCAATAACTTTATTTTCACCTACCACATTTTGCCACCAACCGGTTTCACCTGCCACATTTGAATTGCCTGTTAAAGCATGATTTACTAAAACAATTGGCGCCAAACCAATAGGCAAACCAAAAGTTTGAAACGACAAGTTGATTTTGCAAACTTCACCCGATTGCAATAGAAAATTAGAAATTGTAATAGTTTGTACTGTTGCCATAATTTGGAAAACTGCTTTTAAACATCAACATCTAAAAGCAGTTAATAATTTTAATTTATACTAGTTCTTTTACGGGTAAGATTTCAAAAACGGCTTTTAAATCTGCTTTTAAATCTTCAATATCTTCTAGTCCAACAGACAAACGAATTAAATCTGTAGTTACACCAGTAGTTTCTTGTTCTGCAGCGGAAAGTTGTTGATGTGTCGTACTTGCTGGATGAATAATTAAAGATTTCGTATCGCCAATATTAGCCAATAAAGAGAATAATTTAGTGTTATCAGCTACACTTTTTGCAGCTTCATAACCACCTTTTAATCCGAAAGTTACGATACCGCTTTTTCCTTTTGGTAGATATTGATCTGCTAACTTTTTATATTTTGAGGTTTCTAAACCTGGATAATTCACCCAAGCCACTTCACTTTGGTGTTGCAACCATTCGGCTAAAGCCAAAGCATTTTCACTATGTTTTTGAATTCTGATGGCTAATGTTTCTAAACCTTGAATCGTTTGAAAAGCATTAAATGGACTTAAAGCCGCTCCAAAATCTCTTAATCCTTCAATACGAACTTTGGCAATGAACGATGCTGCACCTAAAGCTTCATAATACTTTAACCCATGATATCCTGCCGATGGTTCTGTAAATTCTGGAAATTTCCCATTACTCCAGTCGAAATTTCCGGCATCAATTATTACACCTCCTAAAGAAGTTCCGTTACCTGTGATGTATTTTGTTAACGAATGAATTACGATATTCGCACCATGTTCGATGGGATTTAATAAATAAGGTGTAGCTACAGTATTATCCACAATAAAAGGAACCTTATTGCTTTTAGCTTCGTTTGAAATGGCCTTTAAATCCAACACATCTAGCTTTGGATTTCCTAAACTTTCTACGAAGAACACTCGGGTATTCTCTTGAACCGCTTTACTGAAATTTTCCGGATTTGATGGATCAACGAAAGTGGTAGTGATTCCTAATCTAGGCAAAGTTACTTTTAGCAGATTATAAGTACCACCATATAAACTATTAGAAGCTACAATATGATCGCCTGCTTTTAATAAAACTAATAAAGACGTTGCAATGGCTGCAGTTCCAGATGCCGTTACGACAGCACCTATTCCGCCTTCTAAAACGGCTAAGCGTTGTTCTAAAATATCGTTAGTTGGATTGTTTAATCGGGTGTAAATAAAACCAGCTTCGGCAAGGCTAAACAAATTTGAGGCATGATCTGAATTGTTAAATACATACGAAGAAGTTTGATAAATGGGCACTGCTCTAGTTCCTGCATTTTTTGTAGTATCGTGTCCAGCATGTAAGGCATTTGTTGTGAAATTTTGTGTACTCATGATGTTTATTTTTTTTGATATTGTAATAAGATTTTTAAATAAAAAGCCCTTTTGGAACCGTTACCAAAAGGGCGAATAGTTTGAACTATAACAAAGATTAACTCTTTCGCTTTTGGCAACAGTAAGTTGTGATGCAACACATCGTGCGCATTTTCATCATTTTCATATTAAAGTTTTTAAGTGATTTTCTCATTATTATTTTTTTGCTGTAAAAATTGGCATAAAAAAAACCTCTACAAGTTGCAGAGGTTTATGGATATATTGTTTAAAACATTTAAACTTTAGCCATACGCAACTGCTGCGGAGTTTTCCACATCATACAGCACATATAACAAAAAGTTGTTTTCATTAGTTCTTATTTTGATGAAGCAAATTTAGAAATATTTTCTATTAATAAAAAATAAATAGAATAATTTTCTAAATTTTACTTATTAAATGTCTTTTTAAAGATAAATCATCTATTCAATGCGTAACTGAATTAAAAAACATCTATACTTATTATGTTTAGCTTAAATAATTTTTAGCAACATTCTTACACTAAATACAATGACCAAAAACGCAACTATTAACAAGGCCGTTTTTTGAGGTAATTTCCCGGCAAGTTTAGCTGCAATTGGAGCTGCAAGGGCACCACCAAAAATTAAACCCGCAATTACGTACCAGTGACTTACACCTATTGACACAAAAAAAGTAATCGATGCGGCCATGGTGACAAAAAATTCTGCTAAACTGACTGTTCCGATAACATATTTAGATTTTTTCCCTCTTGATAATAATGTTGAAGTTACAATTGGTCCCCAACCTCCGCCGCCAAAAGCATCTAAAAAGCCTCCAGCGAAACCTAGAAATCCTGTATTTTTGCTTTTTCTATTTGGAATTTTTTTTCTTATCGCGATTCTGACTAAACTAAAGCCCATAATCATGGTGTAAGTCGCCAACACCCCGTAAGTGATACTTTCGTATTTATTACCAAAATACACCAATAATAATGCGCCCGAAACTGCTCCAATTACCCCTGGAATGACTAACCACCAGAGTAATTTTTTATTTACATTTCCAAATTTATAGTGCGAAAACCCACTAATCCCACTTGAAAACATTTCAGCTGTATGAATACTTCCACTTATGGCTGGTAATTTTATTCCTAATAACATCATACTTGTGGTACAAGTTATTCCGTAACCTAAACCAACTGCTCCATCTACTAGTTGCGCAAAAAAACCAACCAATAACATACCATAAAAAACAGTTGGAATTTGACTAGAATATTCTTTTACCTGATCGATAGAAATTATTCCAGAAAATCCGTAACCTAAAAATACAGCAAAAAACAAAAGTGTCAATTGAAACGTTAAGTTTTTATACTTTTTATTTTCTACTTTCGATTTTTTAGTTTCGGTTGTTGAAGAAGTGGCTGCTTCTGAATCTGACTTCACTTTTTTAGTGTTTTCAAAAACGGAAGTTACTTCATTTAATACGGCTAATTTTTCTTTAAAATCTCCTTTTTGTTGGTTTCTGAAAGTATTCAATTGCAGAATCGTTTCGTCTATTTCATTGGGGATGACTTCTGTAAAATATTCACGCATCCGTTTGGCTAGAACCGGAGATTTCCCATTCGTTGAAATGGCAATTTTTAGATTTCCCTTGTTCACAATAGATCCCAAATAAAAATCACACAAATCAGGTTGATCGGCAGCATTTACCTTGATTCCTTTCGCTTTAGCTAAGAAACGTACTTCTTTATTTACTTCGGGTTTATCAGTAGTAATAATCACAAAATCTTTATGATCTAAATCAGCTACTTCAAAAGGTCTTTCGAAACAAGAAACATTTGAATGATCTTGAATTATTTCTCGTAATTTCGGATGTAAAAGAGGAGCAACTATCACGATATGAATGTGTGGATTTTGCTTCAATAACGTCTCCGTTTTTTCCAAACCCACATTACCTCCGCCTACAATTAAAAATTGTGCGGTTTCTGTTTTTAAAAAAACTGGAAATAAAGTGTTTTTCATTTTTGATAGTTTATGTTAAATAGTAATATTATGGAAAATAGAAAACCTAAGAATGTCGCGATTATAAAAATCAATTCCTGATTTTTGTTGTTGAAACCAATTCATATAACCTAATTCTATAGCTATTGCCTTATTTAATTTGTAATGTATTGCAGTATAAATCCTATTTTGATCAAAAGTATTTTTTACTATTTTTTTTCCAAAATTAAACATAATTTCATCTTTTAATTTAAAAACCACTTTTTCCTCCCCATTTTTTTTGTAAACGGGTATATCAAAACCTAGTTGATATCTAAATCGGAAATTTGAAAATCGATATCCACCGATTAAGGCTTCTTGAAATACATCATGAAAAAATCTAGCTTCCAATTTATACCTGTGATTTAATGTTAAAAACTTATATGATTGCTTTGAAGCGAATCCTACATCTGGCCTTAATTCAGGAACCGTTAAATTACTTGAAGAATTCGGATCATTTGAATTTTGAAAAAACCAAGTCATTCCAACAAAACCTTGTAGGTTATCCGCAATTTTTCTTTCTAAATTAGACCTAAACACCAATTGATGTTGTGAAGTTGGATTCACAAACTGTCGCTCCTGAATTTCACTTCTTAGCGCCCAATTTTCATTAAACTTCAAGCTACTGTAATAGCCATACCAGATTAATTGTTGCTTGTCCACTTTTTTTTGCGCGTAAACTAAACAAGTTAGCCCTAAAAAAACAAATACAAAAACTTTCCTCATCAATTTAAAATCAATCGATACGCAAAATCACCAAATGTTTCATTTTCTAATTTTTCAGCTACATACCGTCCTAACAACACGTCTACTTTTGCTAAAATTTGAGCTTCTGTTTGTTTTTCTTTATAAATTGTATTTAGTCTTTCCCCGAATCGATCGCCGCCTAACATAAAATTATATTGTTTCGGACCCGTTCCTACAAAACCTAATTCCGCTACATAAGGACGTCCACAACCATTTGGACAACCTGTCATACGAATCGTAATTTCATCATCTGACAAGTTATATTTAGCTAAAATAGGTTCGATTTTTGTCACCAATTCTGGCAAATAACGTTGTGCTTCAGCTAAGGCTAACGGACAAGTTGGTAACGCTACGCAAGCCATTGAATTTTTACGTAAAGCGCTTACAGGTTTTTCCATGTTGTATTGCTGCAACAAAGCTACTACTTTTGGTTTATTCTCTTCAGAAATTTCGCCTAATATTAAGTTTTGATTCCCAGAGAAAATAAAGTTATTATACTTGAGTTGTGCCAATTCAAACAGAAACTGCTTTTGATCGGGTTGTACTACACCATGTTCTATAAATAAAGTATAAAACCAACTTCCTAAATGATTTTGTTCCCATCCAAAACGGTCACTTCTCTCGGTAAATGTATAGTCTCTTTCCGGTTCTAAATCAAAACCAATTCGGCTTTCCAATTCTTTTTTGAACCCTTCAACCGTTAATTTATCTACCGTATATTTTAATCGAGATAATTTTCGATCCACTCGATTTCCAAAATCACGTTGTACTGTTAGTATTTCATATACTGCTTTTAAGGTTTTTTCTTCTGTATCTGTAAAACCGATGATCGTTCCTAGACGCGAATACGTATTTGGATTTCCATGAGTTGTTGCTAAACCGCCGCCAACTGCAATATTAAACCCTTTTAATTCGTCATTTTCAATAATTGCAATTAAACCGATATCATTTGTAAATACATCTACATCATTACTTGGTGGAATGGCGATAGCGATTTTAAATTTTCTAGGTAAATAGCGATCTTCGTATAGCGGATCGGCTTCTGCAGAACGTTCATAAATTTTTTCACCATCAATAAAAACCTCATAATACGATTGTGTTTTTGGCAATAATAAGGTAGAAATTTTATCTGCATACGCATGTATTTGAGCATGAATCGCTGAAATTTGCGGATGCGAACTCACAATCACATTTCTATTAACATCACCACAAGCTGCAATTGAATCTAATTTTGCTGTATTAAATGCTTGAATTGTTGGACGTAATTGGTGTTTTAATAAACCATGTAATTGTACGGTTTGTCTGGTTGTAATTTTTAACGTTCCGGTTCCGTATTGTTCTGAAATTTCGTGAGTAGCCACCCATTGATCGGCAGAAATTACGCCACCTGGAATTCGCAAACGGATCATAAAAGAATATAATTTGTCTAATTTTTTGGCCGCTCTTTCTGCTCTTCTATCTCGGTCGTCTTGCACGTACATCCCGTGAAATTTCACTAAAGTTTCGTCGTCTGGACGGACATTTCCGGTATGATTATCTAAATCGATACTCTCTTTTAAGGTTCCTCTAAGACCATCACTTTTGGTCTTGATATGTTCTACTGCTGATAATTTTTCGCTCATTTTTTTGTTTCAGGTTTTAATTTTTTGTTTCAGGTTTCAGGTTTCAAGTTGTTAAAATTTGTTAGAATTTATTATTACAATATTCAACTTGAAACTAAATGAACTTGAAACTAAATATTAATATACGTCTTTCTGATATTTTCCTTGATTTTCTAATTCCTCCAAAATTTGTTTGGCTTGTTCATCAGAGATATTTCGCTCTTTAGCAATAACCTCAACAATGGCTTGTTCTACATCTTGACTCATTGGCTTTTTTTGTCCGCAGATATAAATACTAGCTCCATTTTCTAACCAAGAATTAAATGCTTTTGATTTTTCTCGAATTTTATCTTGCACATAAATTTTATGTTCTTGATCTCTTGAAAATGCGGTATCTAATTGAGTCAGCAAACCTGTCGTGAGCCATTCTTGAATTTCGGTTTGATAATAAAAATCGTGCACAAAATGTTGTTCTCCGAAAAACAACCAGTTTTTTCCTTCTGCTCCAATAGCGTCTCTTTCTGCTAAAAAACTTCTGAAAGGTGCGATTCCGGTTCCTGGGCCAATCATAATGATATCCGTTTCATCCTCTGGTAATCGGAAATTTTGATTTTTATGGATGTAAAACTCCAATTCCTGATCTAATGGAAACTCAGCTAAAAATTCAGAAGCAAATCCATTTTTAACCACTTCATTCACTTTAAATTTATTCAGATTTACGGTAAGATGCACTTGACCGTCGTGCGCTTCTGAAGACGATGAAATAGAATACAATCGAGGTGCAATCGGTAAAAGCAAGGCAACAATCTCTTCTAATTTTACTTTTTTAGGTTGATATTTTTCAATAATATCTAACAAATTTGCTTTGTCTTCTTTAATTTCAATTTCTAATAATTTTGAAAAAGCTTCTAGAGATTTTTTCGATAAACCTTTAATATTTTTATTGGTAAGAACTGAAAAGTTTTCCTCTCCAAAATAAGTTGCAATCGCTTTACTTTCAATTTCTTTATTTTTCGGAATCACACCTAAAGCATCACCGGGTTCGTATTGAATTTCGTCGTCGGATTCGATTTCAATATGATAGGTTTCTTTGTTAGAACCGATATCATTTAAAATTACTTTATGACTGATTTTTCCTGTATACGTTTTTTTGTGAGTTGATACCGTTGGCTCAACAACTTTAACTTCCTGTAAAGAAGGGATTTCCCAATTTTTAAAAGTTTTTTGCAACGTTGTTTCCCAATTTAAAACGGCAGGTGCAAAATCGACATCTGCTTTTACTAATGGAAGTAATTGCTTTGCGCCTTTAGCTATTAACACCTCATCTAACAAGATACCTGCATTACAAAATAAGGGATAAGAAGAATCGCCTAAGCCCAAAACAGCAAAAGAAAGGGAAGATAAAGTACCTGAATACGTTTTTAAATTCTCATAAAATGAAACTGTATTTTGAGGAAATTCGCCTTCACCTTGTGTGCTTACTACAAACAATACTACTTGTTCTTTTTGCAATTTAGCCACATCAAATTGTGACATATCTATTGATTTGGCTTGAATTTTATTCTTTTTAAAGGTTGCCAAAACACTAGAAGCGACTTTTTTAGCATTTCCAGTTTCTGTTCCGTACACAATTAAAGGTTTGATTGCAACTGGATTTGCTACAATTTCAGGCACAATTTGAGTGGTTTCTACCAACCCTTGTTTAATTTCTAACAAACCATATAGATAGCCGTTAGTCCAAATAATTTCTTCTCTAGTTGCGGTATGAACTAGTTGTTTTAATAAGGATAGTTTTGTTTCAGATAGCATTTTTCCAACTATTTTTATGATTATCGAAATAAGATTCAGTGGTTTGTTTTTCTAAAAACCAAGCAAATTCGTGATGTAAATTCACCACTTTTCCTATGATTAATAAAGTAGGAACAAACTCAAATTCTGGTAAGGCTTTAGTTTGAATTTCTTCAAATGAAAAAACCTGCGTGTGTTGATCGGGCGTAGTGGCTTGTTGTACAACTGCTAAACTTTTAGTTTGACTTATCCCTTGTTGCAAAAGACGATCTGACAATACATCTAAACGTTGGCCACTCATATAAAACACAAGAGTATCTTCTGTTGAGGCCCAATCCTGCCATTGTTTTTCTTCTACTGTGTTTAAATCGTACAAGGTTAAAAACCGCACACCTCTTGAAAAACCTCGAGCGGTTAAAGGAATTCCAGTATACGCTGCCGCACCAAAAGCTGCTGAAATACCTGGAATAATTTCGTAAGGAATACCCTTTTTTTTAACCGCATACAATTCATCCAACACATTGGAAAATAACGAGGCATCACCACCTTTTAATCGCAATACCAGTTTTCCTTGCAGTGCGAATATTACTAGTAATTCGTTAATATCTTGTTGTGGTGTCCAAATTCCTTTACTACATTGTTTTCCCACATAAATGATTTCTGCATCTTGTCGGGCATAGGTTTCAATGAGTTCGGGAGAAACCAATCTGTCGGTTAACACTACGTCGGCGGTTTGTAAATATTTTAGAGCTTTTAGACTAATTAGATCGGGATCGCCAGGACCTGCACCAGCTAAAATTACTTTCCCTTTTTTGTTAATTTGTATCATATTTCGTTTCGAATAAAGCATAGAAATCCTAGCCCTATAACGAAATAAGGTAAAATTCCTACAATAAATTATTGATTTTTTAGAACAATCCTTCTATAGAAAGATAGCGTTCTCCTGTGTCGTAATTGAAAGTTAGTATTACGGCATCATCAGGTAAAGAAGCTGCTTTTTTGGCTACTGCAGCAAGAGAAGCACCTGTAGAAATTCCGACTAAAATTCCTTCTTGTTTGGCAATATTTCTGGTAAATTCGAAAGCATCATCTTTGGAAACAGAAATTACTTCATCAATTAAATCTGCATGGTAATTGTCGGGTACAAAACCGGCTCCAATACCTTGTAATGGATGTGGTGATGGACTTCCTCCACTTAAAACAGGAGACAATTCCGGTTCTACTGCAATAATTTTTACGTGAGGGAATTTCTCTTTTACTACAGAAGCAATTCCGGAAATATGACCACCAGTTCCTACACCTGTTATGATATAATCTAAACCATCAGGGAAATCCGCTAAAATTTCTAAAGCAGTTGTTTTTTGGTGAATCGCTACATTTGCAGGATTGGCAAATTGAGAAGGTGACCAAGCGTTAGGTGTATTGGCTACTAGTTCTGCAGCACGTTCAATCGCTCCTTTCATTCCTTTTTCCCTAGGTGTTAAATCGAATGTTGCGCCATAAATTTCCATTAATTTTCTACGCTCTACACTCATAGATTCTGGCATGACCAAAATAACTTTATAACCTTTAACAGCAGCGACTAAAGCTAGTCCAATACCTGTATTCCCTGATGTTGGCTCAATAATTACACTATTTGGTTGTAACAATCCTTTCGCTTCAGCGTCTTCAATCATGGCTAGGGCAATACGGTCTTTGATACTATTCCCAGGATTAGTTCTTTCTAATTTGATAAATACATTTTTGTTTCCAAAAAGCTTGTTGATTTTCACTACCGGAGTATTTCCAATCGTTTCTAGTATGTTGTTTGCTTTCATGATATTGAAATTTATAGTTGAGTGTTTATGAATTTATATGACATAATTAAGCGGTTCTGGGAACTCACTTTTATTTTTAATTTCGATTTCACTTTTATGATACACCAATGAATTTTCTGGAATGGAATGAGTTAACCACACATTTCCTCCAATAACTGAATTGGCGCCAATGGTTGTTTTTCCACCTAAAATTGTTGCATTGGCATAAATAGTCACATTGTTTTCAATAGTTGGATGTCGTTTCGCAGAAGCTGCATCTTTAGAAACCGAAAGTGCACCCAGCGTTACACCTTGATAAATTTTTACATTATTTCCAATTTTTGTCGTTTCTCCAATTACAATTCCAGTTCCGTGATCGATAAAAAAGTTTTCGCCAATTTGGGCACCTGGATGAATATCGACTCCCGTTTTACTATGCACATATTCTGTTATAATTCTTGGAATAATTGGAATATCTAGCTTCCAAAAGATATTCGCCATACGATATGCGGTGATAGCAAAAAAACCTGGATAAGCTAATAAAACTTCTTCTTTCGATTTCGCTGCGGGATCAAAATTTACTATCGTTTCCAAATCGTTAATCAGCACATAATGAATTTGTTCTAAACTTTCGAAAAAATATTTAGAATTTACTATAATTTGGTTCGTATCATCTGTTATTGTGGCGAGAATATCTTGTAATTTTAATTGCAGTGTTTTTTCTTTATTCTGAAAAAATCTGTAATTGTGATATTCTTGATTGATATCGAACAACCAATTGATTACCTCATCCAACCAATTTTCCACTTGTGATTTATTGATTGGACTTTTAGCTCTTTCTTGATTTCGGATGTAAATGGAATAAGACATATTATAAAAATTGTAAAGCTCCTACCGTATTGTTGCTCGTTTCGTCAATAAGAATCGCATTTCCTGATTTTGAATTGACTGCGAATGCATCATAAAATAAAGGCTGATTGGTTTTGAATGTAATTTGTGCGATATCGTTTAATTTCACCTCTTTTTCATCGGTAAACTCCCATTCATTACTATTCCATTTCTGATTTACCTCTTGAATTTTCACGCGTACATATTTGAAACGATGTTGTAACAAATACGTTTTTCCAACTTGTAACGGCGTATGATCTAACCAAGAAATCCACGATTGAATTTGTGAAGCTTCTGTAGGTAATTGATCAGACAAAACGATGCTATCTCCTCGACTGATATCGATATTATCTTCAAAATGCAATACGATATTGTCACCCGCTTTTGCAGTTGTTACTGCTTCTAAATTCTTTTCTATTTTAGAAATCGTTGTGGTGATATTTGCAGGTAAAACCGTTACAGTATTTCCCACTTCGTAACTACCACTTAAAACTAAACCAGCATAGCCACGGTAATCGTGATTTTCTTCATCTTTTGGACGAATTACCCATTGCACTTGAAAACGAGGAGCTAAATCTACTTTTGAATCTAAGGTGATAGTTTCTAAAGTCTCTAATAAAGCATTTCCTTGATACCAAGGCGTATTTTCCGATTTCGTAACAATATTATCGCCTAATAAAGCACTTACCGGAATGTAGGTAATTTCATTGTAATTCAATTCTGATTTAATGGCTTCAAAATCCGAAACAATTTGATTAAAAGTGGCTTCCGAATAGTCTAATAAATCAATTTTATTAATAGCAATAATGGCTTTTTTAATTCCCATTAACGAACCAATACTAGCATGACGTTTCGTTTGAGTCGTAATTCCTTTTCGAGCATCTACTAAAATAATAATCACATCTGAATTTGATGCTCCCGTAATCATATTTCTGGTATATTGTTCGTGACCAGGTGCATCAGCAATAATAAATTTTCTTTTTTGAGTAGAAAAATACTTGTATGCGACATCAATGGTAATACCTTGTTCCCTTTCGGCACGAAGACCGTCTGTAATTAAAGATAAATCTATGTCGACACCTTCTTGTTTTGTTTGTTTTTGCAATACCCCTAATTGGTCGGTATGAATGCTATCGGAATCATATAAAAGTCGTCCTATTAAAGTACTTTTTCCGTCGTCTACATTTCCTGCGGTTATAAATCGTAATGTGTTCATTTTTTTAGTGTTTCAGATTTTAAAAATACCCTTGTTTTTTTCGGTCTTCCATGGCTGCTTCAGACAATTGATCATCTAAACGAGTTTGACCTCTTTCGCTTACTCGTGTTTGAATGATATCATCAATAATATCCTGAATTGTAACTGCATTAGAAGGAACTGCTGCCGTGCAAGTCATGTCTCCAACCGTTCTGTATCGCACCTTTTCTATAACCACTTCATCATTTTCATGGGGTTGAATAAACTTAGAAGTCGCTACTAATTTATCTTGATGTACGATACATTCTCTTTCATGAGCAAAATATAAACTAGGCAATTCGATGTTGTATTTTTGAATGTAATTCCACACGTCTAATTCTGTCCAATTACTTATTGGAAAAACACGAACATTATGTCCTTTTTTTACTTTTCCGTTTAAGATATCCCACAATTCTGGGCGTTGTAATTTTGGATCCCATTGGCCAAAATCGTCACGAACTGAGAAAATACGTTCCTTGGCTCTGGCTTTTTCTTCATCTCTTCTGGCGCCTCCAATACAAGCGTCAAATTCATTTTCTTCAATAGCGTCTAAAAGCGCATAAGTTTGCAAAGCATTTCTAGAAGGAAAACGACCAGCTGTTTCTTTTAAATTATATTTTTTAATACTATCTTCAACAGAGGCTACAATTAGTTTCTCCCCTATTTGATTCGCTAAATAGTCTCTGAATTCAATAGCTTCAGGAAAATTATGACCGGTATCAATATGCACTAAAGGAAAAGGAAATTTCCCAGGACGAAATGCTTTTAAGGCAAGATGTACTAAAACGATAGAATCTTTTCCTCCTGAAAAAAGCAAGGCAGGTCTTTCAAATTGAGCGGCTGTTTCACGAAGTATATAAATGGCTTCGTTTTCTAATTCTTCTAAATAATGATGTTTTTGACTCATATTCGTTTGATTTTTTCTTCTTTAAATTTTTACTTGTGTAAACCACATTCTTTTTTGGATTGATCTTCCCACCACCATCTTCCGGCTCTAAAATCTTCACCAGGCTGAATAGCTTTGGTACAAGGTGCACATCCAATACTCACAAAACCTTGGTGATGCAAGGTATTAAATGGTACTCCATTTTCAGTTAAGTACGTCACAACTTCATCCGTCGTCCAGTGCAATAATGGATTGAATTTATACAGTTGTTTCTCTTCGTCCCATTCAATTTCTTGAACGGAATTTCTATTATTAGATTGTTCGGCACGTAAACCTGTGATCCAAAGTGTTGCGCCTGCTAAGGCTCTATTTAAAGGCGCCACTTTTCTAATAAAACAACATTCTTTCCTTAGATCGACTGAATTATAAAAAGCATTAATTCCGTTAGCTGTTACAAAATTTTCAAGTGTAGAAGCCTCTGGATAATAGGCTTTTATTTTTTCATTATATTGTAATTGCGTTTTATCCCAAACAGCGTAAGTTTCTGGAAAAAGTCGACCCGTATCTAAGGTGAACACCTCAATGTTTTTAATTTTTTGTGCGAAAATAGCATGAGAAATCACCTGATCTTCAATCCCAAAACTGGTTGAAAAAACAATTTTTCCTTGAACCGCATCTGAAATTTGTTTGATTTTATCTTCCAAACTTCTATTTTCATTCACTATTTTTACTAGTTGGTCTTTCATGTTTAATTTTTAATTGGAATAAAAAAAGCTCTTTCAAACAGAAGGAGCTTTACACTATAATATTTGACATATACAAATATAAGATTATAACTCCTCGTTTACCAAGCAACGGCAGCAAGTACAAACATTTTTTTTATTTTGAATTGAATTAGATTTCATAATTGGTATTTGTAATCGTGTAAAAACAAAAAAAGCCCCTGCAATACAGAGGCTTTAAGCTATTTTAAAATTTAAAATTAGACAATAGGCAGCTCTGTGGAAATTTTCCCCAAACAACAACACATATTGTAAACTGTAAATATCATTTTATTTCTTTTAACGGTACAAAGATAAAATACTTTTTTATAAATCCAATTTTTTTAGACAAATTTTCTAAATTATATTATTATTTACTTTAATGTGTGAAAATAAAATCACATTAAAGCTTTTGTTTAGAAAATCATTCTAAAGCTTGCTGGAAATCTGCAATAATTTCTTGAATAGGCTCTACACCTACTGAAATGCGTAATAAATTTGGATTAAGCCCTAAACCTTGCAACATTTTCAAACCTGATTCCGATTTTAAATATTCATAATGAGCCAAATATACGTAAGGCATAACTAAGATGAATTCGGTACCCAAACTCGGACCTTTTGCTACATTTAATTTGTCATAAATCGTATCTAATTCTCCATCAAAAACAACAGACAAAACTCCAGGAACCAAGTTCCCTTTTTTTATTTTTGAATAATTATCAAAACTAGTTTCTTCCCAAATACTTTTAATTTCAAGTACTTTTGGATGTTTCTTCAAATACGTATACAACAACTCCGTATTTTCAGAAATTTTTCTTATTCTATTTTCATAATTTAAAATTTGAAACCCTAATCTTTTAACTTCTCCCACAAAAGGCGGAATCACAAAATCTTTAAGCTCTAAAAGTAGCGCTTCATTTTTGGTGAGAATAGCACCAAATAACAAATCGGCCTGACCACAAGCGAATTTAGTTAGACTTTCAACAACCACATCACAATATGGAAAAACAGAAACACAATATGGAGTTCCGAATGTATTATCTACAAGTAATTTCACAGAGAAACGGGAACACAATTCATACAAAGCAGGTAAATCTACACAACTTAAAAGCGGATTACTGACCACTTCTGTTAGCACAACTGCTACTTTTTCATGATTCTTTTCCAACCATTTTTCCAGTTGATTCAAATCAAAAATATCTAATTGCACCTTTGAATTTTTCTTTCTTTCAATGAGCTCCATGGTATCTACATACAACCATCCCAACTGCACGATCACCGTTTTTCCAAGTTCTTTCTGAGATAAAAGAAGCGCTTCACTTGCCGCATACAATGCATTCATCCCACAATTTGTTAAAACTACTTGCTCATCAGTTGCACCATATGCTTTCGATAATGTATTTTTAATATTAAAAACTCCTTCTGCCTCACTCACTTGTTCTTCCTCAAACAATTTGGTAATAAAACCATAAGATGACAAAGTAGCTTCCGCTTTTCGCGAACTAATAAGCAAACCTGCATTTCTGATAAAATCTGTGTATTTTTTCAAAAATACCTCGTCATCCTTCACAATTAAAAAGACATTTCCATACGCATCTTCTATAAAATCAAAAACCTCTTCAAATACATTTTCCAATAGTAATTTTGCTTGAATGGAAACTATCGGAATCAATTTCAAGGCAGCATCAATTTTATATTTTAACCTAGTGTAATCTAACAGTTTCTGCACCAATTTATTCGAAAAAAATCTTGGATAGCCGGATTGCATTTGAGCAAACAGCTTTGGATCTCCTTCTTCATAAGCAATCACATTTTCAAGATAAGGAAAACTTACAGAAACAGCATGAGGATTAGCATGAGGAATAGAATTACCACATGGAATTGGATCAAAATAAGCTTTCATTTTAGACACATTTATAGGAAGTCCTTTTCAACGCTTGTTGGATGTCATGTATTAAATCTTCAGGATTTTCTAACCCAACAGAGATTCTTACAGTAGCATGAGTTAATCCTATTTTCTTCAAATCCGCTTCTGTATAAGTAGCATGGCTCATTTTTGAAGGAATTTCTAAACGTGAATCAGCCGTACCGAAAGACACTTTTTCCCCAAATAATTTTGTGCTTTGTATGAATTGCTCTGCCTTTTCTGCGGACTTCAAGGTGATTGTTAACACAGAAGGAACAACTTTCATTTGCTTTTTTGCCAGTTCATATTGAGGATGCGAAGGCAAACCTGGGAATTTCACATCCATCACATCCGGCACAGTGTTTAAAAATTCTGAAAGTTGAATCGCACTTTGTTCTTGAGTTTTCATTCGATACACCAAAGTTGGCAAACCTAAAGAAACCAAAAACACATCAAATGGACTTTGCGCCCTTCCTTGTGCATTGGAGAAGTAATTCAACCGTTCTGCCCAATGTTCCGATTTGGCAATTATAGCACCGGCAACAACACTACCGTGACCAGAAATAAACTTTGTGGCTGAGAACAATGAAAAATCCGCACCTAAATCCAACGGTTTTTGTGAAGCGAAAGTAGCCATACTATTATCTACCGCAAACAACGAATTATATTTTTTACTTAAATCTGCTATTGCTTTTAAATCTACTATTTTCAGACTTGGATTTGTGGGTGATTCACATAAAATTAATTTAATTTCGTTGAAACGTAATACATCTTCAACTTCGGATGCTTCTGTAAAATCAGCATAACGCGTTTTTACATTGTATTTTTCAAGCAAAATATTCAATAATCGGTACGTGCCGCCATAGCAATCTCTTTCTACTAAGATGGTATCACCAGATTTTAAAACGGTATCGAACAATAAAGCCAAAGCCGAAATACCTGTATTGGTACAAACGCAACCTGCACCGTTTTCGGCAATCGCAAAAATAGCTTCCAATGCATTACGAGTAGGATTATCCGTTCTGGAATAATCATAACTTTTAAGGTTTGAAAATTGTCTTTTCTGATCAAAAGTCGCTGTGTTATAAATAGGTAAATGAGTAGCACCATACGCATCAATCAAATTGGAATGTTGTGTTATATTGGCTAATAAAGTTTCTAGTTGCATGTGAGTTGTGATTTAATTTTAGACAAAAAAAAACCTCTACAAAAGCAGAGGTTTAAATATTTATTAGGTTTAGATTTAACAAATAGCAAACTCTGCGGAAAATTTCCACATCATCATTTGTACCATCATATTCTTGTTTACTAATTTCATGTTTTTTATTTTTTTTTAACAGGGCAAATTTAGAATATTTTTCTATACAATTATATTAATTAGATAAATTATCTAAATTTTATTATAAAATAATTTCAAAAAAGAAAAAAAATCTAATAAAAATAAATTCATTAGATTTAAAATTGTAACTAACTCAATTTTTTAATTATTTATGATTTTTAACATATTCACTTCGTAAATCATCGTAATTTTCATAGAAGTATCCCCAAAGAAAGCTTGAAGTTTCGGCATCTAATGCTTCAGAATAAATAAAATCAGCTTCCGCTAAACCCGCCTTTGTTATGGCTAATTTCAAATATTTAAGCGTTTCAGCTGTATTATTTAAGGCGTAATTCGCATTGGCTAATTCCAAATAAACTTCTTTCGCAGCTGTTTCATCTACATCTTTCGCATATTGTTTTAATAAAGGAATTGCTTCCGAATAATTTTTATTTTCGAGTAAGACTTTTGCCTTTATAAAAAGCGATTTATCTTTATCGTTTGCAAATGAGAACTGATTCAAACAAACTAAAACTAAAACTAACATTAACTTTCTCATACTTCTTATATTAAATATTCTTCTTACTTTAACTTACGAAAGTTACTTGCCATTGGTTTTAAAAAATAAAAAAATTATTTACTAGTTAATATAAAACTAATTAGTAAATTTGCACCAGAATTAAAGAGGAAAAATTTGAACTGATTGCAACCTCGTAAAAAAAATGCTAAAGCAGAAACCCTCCTTTAGTATTTCCTTGCAATTTTTTCGTTTATTATTTATATAATTTATTTTTATAATTATGGCATATTTATTTACGTCAGAATCTGTGAGTGAAGGACATCCAGATAAAATTGCAGATCAAATTAGTGACGCATTAATTGACAACTTTTTAGCATTTGACCCCGCGTCAAAAGTAGCATGTGAAACTTTAGTAACTACTGGACAAGTAATTTTAGCTGGTGAAGTAAAGTCATCTACTTATTTAGATGTTCAAACTATTGCCCGTGATGTAATCAAGAAAATTGGTTATACGAAGAGCGAATATATGTTTGAAGCGAATTCATGTGGTGTTTTATCTGCTATTCATGACCAGTCGGACGACATTAACAGAGGTGTTGATAGAGCGGCTGCTACTGATTTCGAATCGAAAGCTAACGCACAAGGAGCAGGTGACCAAGGAATTATGTTTGGTTACGCTACAAACGAAACTGTTGATTTAATGCCTTTAGCCTTAGATTTAGCTCATAAATTATTACAAGAATTAGCAGAATTAAGAAGAGAAAATAGCGAAATTACCTATTTACGTCCGGATGCAAAATCTCAAGTAACTTTAGAATATAACGACGATAATATTCCTGTTAGAATTGATTCTATTGTAGTTTCAACTCAGCATGATGATTTTGACGAAGAAACTTCTATGTTAGCCAAAATTAAGAAAGATATTATTGAAATCTTAATTCCTAGAATTTTAGCTAAATATCCGCAATACGCGCATTTATTTAATGATAAAATTGAGTACCATATCAATCCAACTGGAAAATTTGTAATTGGAGGACCACACGGAGATACTGGTTTAACAGGAAGAAAAATCATTGTAGATACATACGGAGGAAAAGGAGCTCACGGTGGTGGAGCCTTCTCTGGAAAAGACCCAAGTAAAGTAGA
>CAZULO010000027.1:0-20693 GCA_964621245.1 uncultured Flavobacterium sp. | reverse complement strand
TGGTTCGATCCCTGGAGGTACCACTTAAACCCTGACTTTGTCAGGGTTTTTTGTTTTAACTACTTTTTTAAACTTTATAAAAAAAAACCGACAACTCAAAATTGTCGGTTTTTTATTTTACTTGCATGTTATAATAATGGTAAAATTTCGTTTTTAAGCTTATCATACTCGCCTTGAAGAATTAAGCCGTTGTCTAATAGTTTTTTATAATTATTTAGCTTTTCAAACAATTCATCTTTAGATAGATCAGAAAGTTTTTTCTCATGAGGCGGAATGGGCTCTTCAATTTCAGTATCTCTGATTACATCATTTGGAGTCGGAAGTAGTTCAGCAAAATGAGTCACTTCCTCGGTTTCCATTTCTTCAACAACCTGATTTAAAACTGGAGAAATTTCTTCCACAACAGAATTTGAAACTGTAGCATTTTTTAAGTTATCTAATTGTTCTTTTGCAAAAGTATATAATTTCCTAGCCTGATTTTTCGGTAAATAATCTACTGTATATGTTAATTCCGATTTAGTTGAAAAGGTAAAATCAGAACCTAACAAACCTTCTTTTACGAAAGTTCCCGCAATATCATCCCAATCATAATCCATAAATTCCATAGATAAACCAAGATTTTTTGGCTTACATAAAATAATTCGCTTGTTGGTAACCACAATACTATCTGGAAAAACCGTAATAGCTGGCTTTTTTTGAACAGCAATATACCCCACTTCTTCATTGGTCATCAATAAATTAGCTAATTTCGAAGTGATTTTTTCAATCGCTTTTGGATCTTGGTCTTCGTTTAATATTTTTTTCAAATTATCAATCATCTTAAATCTATTATAGTTAGTTCATTTATCCTTATCAAAAGTAATGCCTTAATTCAATTATTGCTAAAGTCAAAATAAATTTTTAAGAAAAAGTACGAAAAGTTTGTATCTTTTTTGTAAATTTATAAATAAAATGAGTAAAACCAAATGAAATCAATAAATATATTTATAGTAGAAGATGATGTTTTTTTTGGTCAAACCATAAAATACCATTTGTCTTTAAATCCAGATTACACAGTACATCTTTTCGAAAAAGGAAAGGATTGTTTAAGTAATTTCCATTTAAAACCAGATATTATTTGTTTAGATTTGGGTTTACCCGATATCTCAGGAGATGTGCTCTTAAAAAAAATAAAAGAGATTAACAGTAAAATTCCAGTTATTATCATCAGTGGACAAGAAGATATTCAAGTGGCTATAAATTTTTTAAAAATAGGCGCCTCAGATTATATCGTAAAAAACAACCACACGAAAGATTTACTTTGGAATGCGATTCTAAAACTTAGAGACACTATGAATTGAATTGATGAAGTGGAAGAATTGAAAGAGAAATTAGAAGAAAAATTTAGCTTTGAAAATACATTTATTGGTCAAAGTGAAGCGATAAAATCGATCTATACAAAAATCAACAAAGCCATAAACAATACTATAAATGTTTCTATAACAGGCGAAACAGGTACAGGAAAAGATGTTGTGGCTAAAGCTATTCACTATAATTCTGACCGAAAAAACAAACCATTTGTAGCTGTAAACATGGCTGCAATTCCAAAAGATTTAATAGAAAGTGAATTTTTCGGACATGAAAAAGGCGCATTCACTGGGGCAGATAGCAAAAAAATAGGGAAATTTGAACAAGCCAATGGCGGCACCATATTTTTAGATGAAATTGCAGAACTTGATTACAACTTACAAAGCAAACTTTTAAGAGTTATTCAAGAAAGAGAAGTAGTTTCAATTGGGGGGAAATCTCCTGTAAAGTTTAATGCCAGATTAATTATTGCCACCCATAAAGATTTAGTGGAAGAAGTAAAAAATAAAAATTTTAGAGAAGATTTATATTTTAGAATTATAGGATTACCCATTCACATTCCACCTTTAAGAGAAAGAGAAAACGACATTCTTTTACTATCAAAACATTTTATTGAAATTTTTTGTAAAGAAAATAAAATAAAAACCATTCCCATCTCCTCTAGTGCAAAATCAAAATTACTGAAATATCCCTATCCTGGAAATATTAGAGAATTAAAATCAGTAATAGATTTAGCTTGTGTGATGTGTGATGGTAAAATTATTAATGACGACGACATTACCTTTTCCAATTTAAATAGCGACAACTTTTATTTCACCGAAGAAAAAAGCTTGAAAGAATACACCCATGAAATCATTTTACATCATCTTAAAAAGAATAATAATGATGTAGTTAAAACGGCACAAAAACTGGATATAGGAAAATCGACTATTTATAACTTGTTAAACACTCTAAACTCTGATTCAGAATGAAAGTAGCTACCTTTCTTTTCAAAGACAACGCCATTATAAAAGAATCGAATGTGGATAATATTCCAAGTGATACAGTTCAATTAGTACTTGGATTTGGCGAAAATAATATCGTGTCAAACCCTGAAACCTATACCTTTTTAAAAGACAAATTTCCAAACGCCACAATTACACTTTGTTCTACTGCAGGAGAAATTTACGCTCAAGAAGCTTATGAAAACACCCTTTCTTTAACAGCCATTTCTTTTGCAAACACCACTATAAAGAAAGCTTCAGTAAATATAACTGATATAGACAATAGTTCAAATGCTGGTGAAAAATTATTCGAATTACTACCCAAAGAAAATTTAAAATCAATTTTTGTATTATCTGATGGCAGCAAAGTAAATGGAAGTGAACTAGTAAACGGCTTAAATAAAAACAATATTGATAACGTATTAATAACCGGCGGATTAGCTGGAGATGGCACCCGATTTTTAGAATCTTGTGTAGGATTAGATAATATTGCACAATCAGGAAACATAATTGCACTTGGTTTTTATGGGGATAAACTTAAAGTTTCACATGGTTCTATGGGTGGTTGGGAAACTTTCGGCTTAGAAAGAGAAGTAACCCACTCTAAAAACAATGTATTATTTGAAATAGATAATAAAAATGCACTAGAACTTTACAAAAAATACCTAGGAAAATATGCCGATGAACTTCCAAGTTCGGCTTTATTATTTCCGTTATCCTTAAAACAATCAAACAGTTCTGATGCTATTGTTCGCACCATACTTTCTATTGATGAAAACAAGCAAACCATGACATTTGCAGGAGATTTACCCATTGGAAGTAAAGTCAAATTTATGAAAGCTAATTTTGACCGATTAATTGACGCCGCCAGTGAAGCCGCTGCAAATTGTTTATCCATAAATAACATACAACCCAAATTAGCACTTTTAATTAGTTGTATTGGTAGAAAAGCCATCTTGAATAACCGAATTGATGAAGAAATCGAAGCCGTAACCAATACATTTGGACCTAACACGTATACCACCGGATTTTATTCCTATGGTGAAATATCACCTCTAAATCCATTTACAAATTGTGAATTACACAATCAAACCATGACCATCACTTGCTTTGAAGAAACGGAATAACTATGGAACTACATAAACTACTTCAAAAACAAATTAATAAACATTTAGGCCACTTCAACTTAGAAGATAAAATGTTTCAAAATTTCATACAAACTGTAAATGAATCCTATTTATCTTTTGAAAGAGATAAAGAAATTTCAGAACATGCCTTTACAGAAAGTGAAAAAGAATATCATGAAGTAAATGCGAGTTTAAAAAAAGAATATGAATTAAAAAAAATCTCTATATCTAATTTATATCAAACTTTAGAAACAATTGATGACGATATAGAGGAACTGAAAAACAAAGAAAACCTTGACGATTTACTCTTCGTATCGAAATACCTTAACAGTCAAATTGAAAAAAGAAGAGAATCTGAAAAAAACCTATTAACCACAGTCGAATTATTAAAAACACTTTTAGCTAATCTCCAGTCTGGCATTCTTGTGGAAGATGAAAATAGAAAAATACAATTTACAAATGAACTTTTTTGTCAGTTTTTCTCCATTCCTGTGGCACCAGAAAATCTAATTGGAATAGATTGTTCTAATTCCGCAGAGCAATCCAAAGATTTATTTAAAGATCCTAAACACTTTGTTTTAAGTATAAAAACGGCTTTAAAAAACAAAAAAATCATAACCAACGAACGATTTGAATTAGTAAATGGTAGATTTTTAGAGCGTGATTATATCCCCATTTTTATCAAAGAGGAATACAAAGGACATTTATGGAAATACACGGATATTACTTCTAGAATTGAATCTCAAAAACTATTAGAACAAAGTGAAGAACGAAACAGATTAATTATGAATTCTTCACTAAATGCCATTATAACCATTGATAAAAAAGGATTAATCAATTTTTGGAACAATCGTGCCGAACAAATGTTTGGTTGGAAAAAATCAGAGGTGATTGGAAAACCACTTCATGACACCATTATTCCAGATGTTCATAAAGCCAATCATGTAAAAGGAATGAATCATTATTTAAAAACAGGTGAAGGTCCCGTTTTAAATAAAAATTTAGAATTACCTGCCATCAATAGAAACGGAAAAGAATTCCCTATAGAAATTTCGATCATCCCTATTCAACAAAATAATGAATTGTTCTTTTGCTCTTTCATACAAGATATTTCAGAAAGAAAAAAAGCTGAAAACCAATTAAAAATACAAGAAGAAAAATACAGAAATATAATTGCCAACATGAATTTAGGTATGCTGGAAGTAGATAATGAGGAAAATATAAAATTTGCTAATCAAAGTTTTTGTAAAATTTCAGGATATGAAATTGACGAATTAATTGGCAGAAAACCTTCTGATTTATTTGTGGCTGGAGAAAACAAAAACAAAATCGAAAAGAAAAAGGAACTCAGAAAAAAAGGTATTTCAGATATTTATCAATTACCCATAAAAAATAAACGAGGCGAATTAAGATGGTGGACAGTTAGTGGCGGACCCAACTTTGACGACAAAGGAAACCTAATTGGATCTATAGGCATTCACTTAGATATTACCGAACAAAAACAACTAGAAATTGAATTAGAGGCAGAAAAAGTAAAAGCCTTAGAAGCTTCAAAAGCTAAAGAGGCCTTTTTAGCGAATATGAGTCATGAAATAAGAACACCACTTAATGCCATTATTGGATTTCTAAGAGAATTAGAAAAACAAAACATCTCAGAAACGCAACATAAATACATTGAAAACAGTACGATTGCCTCAAAACATTTACTTTCTATTATTAATAACATTTTAGACATCTCAAAAATTGAAGCTGGGGAAATGACGTTAGACCATGAAGACTTTGATTTACACAAAACTATTGAAAATGTTTTTAATGTCTTGCAACCTAAAACGATTCAAAAAAACTTAATTTTCAAAACGTTTTATGACGATTCCTTAACAAAATACTTCAAAGGCGATAGTGTTAGAATTGAAGAAATATTATTTAACTTAGTTGGTAATTCTATAAAATTCACCTCTCAAGGAAGTATAACTATTACTTGTCGCTTAGTAAAAAATGAAACTTCAAATCAAACTATTTGCATTTCTATTGAAGACACAGGAATAGGTATGGAATCTAATTTTATAACTTCCATATTTAATAAATTCACTCAAGAAGAAAATAATAAAACCAAAAAATTTGGCGGAACTGGTCTGGGAATGTCTATTACAAAACAATTAATAGATTTAATGAATGGTGAAATTAATATTAAAAGTGAAAAAGACAAAGGCACAAAAATTGAAATTCATTTACCCTTAGAAAAAGGTAATAGAGCAAACATTGTGTATGACAGCTTTGATTCTTCAAAAATAAATTTAGAAAACAAAAAAATCCTTTTAGTGGAAGATAATGAGTTCAATAGAATTGTCGCACAAAACTCTTTAAGTTCAATAAACTGTATTACTACAGAAGCTGAAAACGGAAAAGAAGCCCTTGAAATTCTTAAGAATAATACTTTCGACTTAATTTTAATGGACATCCAAATGCCTATTATGGACGGTTTTGAAACCACTCAATTTATCAGAAATAATTTAAAATTAGAGATCCCAATTATTGCATTAACAGCTAATGCATTTAAAACTGAAATTGATAGATGCAAAGCCATTGGAATGAATGATTACATCACCAAACCTTTTAATGAAAAAAACCTGTTTGAAACGATAATCAAACACCTCAACTTATCCAATAAAGAAGGTGAAAAAATAAATACAGAAGTTAAAAGTTATAATTTGACGCATTTGATTTCATTGAGCAAAAACAATCCCGAATTTGTAACTAAAATGCTACACATTTTCATCAATCAAGCTAGAGATATCATTACAAAAACGGAAGAAGCTATTGAACAAAATAACTTTATAGAAGTTAGCAAGTTAATCCATAAAATAAAACCAAGTATTGAAGGTGTTGGAATTGATTCTATATATAATGAGGTTAGAGAATTGGAAAAAATTAGCCAGACTTCTAACAATAAAGATAAAATTTCAGAATTATTTCTTTCCATAAAATTCATCTTACTGAAAGTGATCGAACAACTAGAAGAAAAAGAATTACACTAATTTTAATTTGGAAAGTTTTTCCATATTTTGGAAAAATAACGTGACGCATAAATCGTAAACCCCTTAATTCATTACGTTTCCCATATTGGCATCATATTGGTTTACTTATTTGTAACTCAATTTAAGTATTATGGAAAGTCAAAGTGAATTCAAATTTTTTATTGTGGACGATGATGTTTTTTGCTCAAGTCTATACGAACAACATCTTAACAATATCGGTTGTACCAACATTACTCATTTCTCCAACGGAATAGATTGTTTAAACAACCTACATGAAAATCCAGATATTATTTTTTTAGATCATAATATGAATGATTTAACTGGTTTTGAAGTCTTAAAAAAAATCAAACGCATCAATCCTGCCATTTATGTTGTGATGATTTCTGGACAAGACGATATAAAAACAGCAGTAGACGCCTTAAAATATGGTGCTTTTGATTATTTAATAAAAGACGATCAGGTTTCTACTAAAATAGAAATGCTTATATCAAAGATTATTACAATAAAAGAGGAACTAAAAAAATCTAACGGCGGTATAATTACTAAACTGCTTTCTTTTTTTTAACCTAATATAACGAAAAACATCATGAAAACGAAAAACATAATTTTAATTGGCGTCCTTTTTTCTTTTTTAATTTCTTGTAAAACTCAAAATTTACTGGTTGAAAAAAATGAAATTGTAGATATGAAACCGTTTTTCTTTGACAACACCTATCAATATAAAATTGAGAAAGATGACAAAGTTTCCATTTCTGTTTGGGGTGAAGATAGTTATAGTGTAGGGTCTGTTTATGGTATTTATAATTCCAATGAAGTATATGGAAAATGGCTTTTAGTTGATGCCAATGGAAATATTGAGATTCCCAAAATAGGCACTACAAATGTGTTAGGAAAAACAATTCCGGAACTGAAAGAAATTTTAAAAAACAATTTAAAACAATGGCTATTAAATCCTGTTGTGGATGTGAAAGTGCTTAATAAAGAAATTACCATTTTAGGAGAAGTTAGAAACCCAAACACTATACTTGTTGATAAAGACCATAATACCTTATTAGAAATTGTAAGTAAAGCGGGCGGTTTTGAATTTTATGCCAATTTAAAAGCTATAAAAGTATTACGCCAAAATGGAGAAAACGTTTATGTTGCCAATATTGATTTAACAAACGCAACCGATATTCTTAATAAAAATATTCAACTTCATCCTGGCGATATTATTATTGTTCCATCCAAAAAGAACAAAGAATTTGACAAACGCATTTCAACAATTATACCTTTTACCACTACAGTGAGTGCTGCAGCCATCATAATGGGATTATTTTAAATTAAAGTATCATGAACGAAAACCTAAGATTACTTAAACCCTTTTTCAGAGGATTACCAATTATAATCGCAAGTATTGTTATTGCTATACTTGCTGCCAAAAAATATTTGAGTTATACCACTCCCATGTATGAAAGTACGGCTAAATTAAAATTAGCAGACATACAAGAAGGAGTTTCCAATGCAAATTTGTTTAAAAATTTTGATGTTTTCGCTTCAGCAAATAAAATTGCAACGGAAATAGAAGTTTTAAAATCTACCGAATTAATTGAAAAAACAATAACCGAATTACCTTTTCAAACCGAAATATATAGAAAAGGTGAAGTTCGTACAGAAGAATTATTTGATAACTCCCCGATTTTAGTTGAAGGCACATTCAATTCTGATGATTTATATGATAAACGTATAGGAATTGTTGTGCTTTCTAATAAAAAATTCACCTTAAATCTTCCAAACGAGAAAAGGATTACTGGCGAATTTGGAAAGCCAATTCTTTTAGCCAATGGACAATTAATTATAAGCTTAAATGAAAAATATTTAGCTACTAAAAAAAATGCAACTCTTATTGATACTTACGAAATAGAATTCTTAAGCAAGCAACAAATTATGGCTAAAATCTATAAAAATTTAGACATTGTTCCAGTGGATAAAGATGTGCCTGTAATTCGTATAAATTTAAAAAGTAATATTCCTGAAAAAGCAGCCTTGTTTGTGAATAAACTTTCAGAAATGTACATAAGAGATTATATTGAAAACAAATTTAGAGCAGCAAATATTACGGTTGATTTCTTAAATAACGAAATTTCAACTGCAGGGAAAAACTTAAGCAACTCGGAAAACAACATTCAAAATTATAGAGACCAAAAAAACATCATCAATTTTCGACAAGAAACAGAAACGGATTTAAGAAAAATATCGCAATTAAAAATCCAACAAACCAATATAAAAATGAATCTTGATGCGATTAAAGATTTAAATAAATATGTAGCTAACGGGCAAAAAGATTATTTAAGTTTAGCTACAAATTTTGAAAGTTTTTCGGATTTACTTTCTACAGAAATGGTGAAAAACATGAAAAAACTACAAGCAGAAAAGAGAGATTTACTGTTAACATATACACCCAACAATGAAAAAGTCAAAATTATTGATGACAAACTGAATGATTTAATTGACTATCAAATTGAAAGCATCAAAAACACAGAAAAAAATTTACAAATAAAATATAATGATTTATCAAATGATATCACCGAAGCTGAACAAGTATTTAATGGACTTCCGGAAAAGGAAAGAATCATGACTATATTAGAAAGAAAATTTAATGCTTTTGAAAAAAACTATAATTTCTTAAACGA
This sequence comes from uncultured Flavobacterium sp., assembly GCA_964621245.1. Taxonomy (GTDB): domain Bacteria; phylum Bacteroidota; class Bacteroidia; order Flavobacteriales; family Flavobacteriaceae; genus Flavobacterium. The sequence goes on along the minus strand of CAZULO010000027.1, from coordinate 11,529 downwards.
AAAAAAGATAGAAGCCGACATCGCCAAATCGGCAAAAATTGCCTTTCACAAAGTTATTACTCCTGGAGAAGTTTCAAAAAGCCCAGTATCACCCATTAGGATCATAATCATAATTGTAGCTGCTTTTCTTGGTTTTTTTATTTCAATAGTGTTGATTTATTTGGTTCATTTCACTAAAGCAAAGGTTAATGACGTAGTGACAATTGAAAAAAACAGCACCATTCCCATTGCATTATCTACTCCGTATTTAAAGGATAAAAATGAAATTGAAATTAATTTTTTGAAAGAAGCTTTACAACTTGAAATCAAAAATATAATAGCACCTAAAAACATCCTAACTATTACTTCTTTTCAAGATTCGAAAGAACATTTATTTTATAGTAAAAACCTAATTCTAGCCTTACAAAAACAAAAAAGAAAAATAGTAATCATAGACAGTACAGGTGAATTAAAAGATTTAGATCACAATACAAATTATATCAACTTAAACGACAACAAATTTTTAGAATTAAAAAAAGAAGATTTCGAAAAACTCATTGAGGAGAAAAAAAACGATTTTGATTTATGTATCATTCACAATCAAAGTTTAAATACTGGTAAAATAGCATTGCTTTTAATGGCATTAGCCAATCAAAACCTGTTTGTTTTAGATAGCAGAAAAACGGCAGAAAACACGATCTCAAAAATTGAAATCATAAAAGAAGAATACCACTTATCCAACATGTGGTTTATTTTAAATAGAAGCGGATATAATCCTAGCCTATTTACAGAAATTAAAAAAATATAGTTTAAATACTCCAAAAAACAAACCTCATGAAACTAAATCTAAAAACTATTAACGCTCCTACTCTATTGGTTTTAATTGACCAATTGATGTATAGTGGAAGTAATTTTATGATTACAATTTTCTTAGCCAGATTATTAGGTATAACAGAATTTGGTTTGTTTTCTTCGGTAATTATTTACACTTATTTACTATTGAGCCTACTTTCTGCATTTCTTATTCAGCCTTTTCAAATTGCTTATGCTACATCAGAAAATAAAAATGAATATCTTCAATTTATACTTTACAGTGTATTGGCTGCTTTTTTACTGATTTCTCCAGTACACTTTTTAGTCTATTTATTTCTTCCAATACCATCAATATCATTTCTAACCCTTACCTTTTTTTTATTTACTTATATATTTCAAGACATTTTAAGAAAAACTTTATTAACTAAAAATGCAATTCATAGCGTTCTCATTATGGATATTTTCTTTTTATGCTCCCTTGTAATCAGTTATTTTATCATCGATAAAACCATCAATTTAAATGTTGCTCTTCTTGTTATTTCAATTTCAAATTTAGTTTCTATAGGTTTTGGCATTCTACCTTTACTAAAAACGTTTCAAAAAACCATAAACTGGAAAATCTATTTAAAATCTCATTGGTTTCAAGGCAAATGGTTTGTTAGTGTTTCATTACTTCAATGGGGAAACAGCAATTTAATTATTTTATTATCAGGAATTTATATTGGGTTAGAAGGCCTTGGAGCCTTACGTTTGGTACAATCTTTCTTTGGCATCTTAAATGTACTTTTACAAGTTGTTGAAAATTATTTTTTACCGAAAATCGCCAAACTTCACCATGAAAATAAGCAAACTGCTAAAAAACATTTAATCAAGTTAACGCTTAATGGCTTACTACTTTTTGGTTCAATTTTACTTTTACTTTTCATGTTTCCAAATAAAGCAATGACTTTGGCTGGCGGAATTCAGTTTGTAAAATATAGTTTTTTAGTACAGTTTATGGCTGTATTATATCTAATTATTTTCCTTGGCTATCCCATAAGAATTATGATTCGTATCCAACTCTTAAACCAATCTTTTTTTATAGGTTATGTATTGTCTTTTGTATTTACTTTACTTTCTTTTCAATGGTTATTAGTAAATTATAGTATTTCTGGCGCAGTATTAGGCCTAATATTGAATCAATTAATCATGTTAGTGTATTGGCAATTTCAATTGAAAAAAAATCATTTTTTGTTATGGAAATAATTCACATTGTTTTAGGAAAAGCGAACCCAAACCGCATGAATGGGGTTAACAAAGTTGTGTATCAAATGGCTGTTAAACAAGCTGAGATGCAAACTAAAGTTTCCGTATGGGGAATAACGGCAGATCTTACAAAAAATTTTGAAGATAGAAATTTTGAAACACGCCTATTTTTAAAATCTAAAAACCCTTTTAGAATTGATACTGAACTAAAAAAAGCCTTACTTTCCAAAAGAGAGAACACCATTTTTCACATTCATGGTGGTTGGATTCCGATTTTTTATTCGATTTCGAAAGTTTTACATTCCAATCAAATCGATTTTGTATTTACACCTCATGGAGCGTATAATACCATAGCCATGAAAAGAAACTTTTGGGTTAAGAAACTCTATTTTCAATTGTTTGAAAAAACCGTTTTAAAAAATTCAAAAAAAATTCATAACATCGGCAAAAGTGAAGGCACTGGTTTATCTGCTTTTTATAGTAACAACAAGTCCGTGTTACTTCCTTATGGCTTTGAAAATCAAATAAAAACAGATTCATTTACCACTAAAAATAAAGATATTGTTTTTGGTTTTATTGGCCGATTAGACATTTATACCAAAGGATTAGATACCTTACTTCTTGCCTTTGAAAAACTAGTAACTCAATATCCTAAAGCAAAACTTTGGATTATTGGCGATAGTAATGAGAAAAGCAAATTAGAAACTTTGATTATAAAATATAATTTAACTAAAAACGTACTTCTTTTTGGAAGTCAATTTGGTGAAGAAAAAAACAATCTTTTAAAAAAAATGGACGTTTTTGTACATCCCTCAAGAAATGAAGGCCTACCCACTTCTGTAATTGAAGCCGCAAGTTTTGGCAAACCATGTGTAGTTTCAAATGCTACAAATATTAATGAATTAATAGAATCTTATAAAGCAGGAAAATCGATAACTGAACAAAATCCCAACGAATTACATGCTGTTTTAATAGAAATGATTTTGATTTGGCAAAACAAAAAAGCCTACGAAACCATGAGTAAAAATGCAGTTAAATTAGTCGAAGAATCTTTTAATTGGAAAAAAGTAATTACCGATTTAAATCATAATTTATACGAAATATGACCACATATAGCACGCATCCCAAACACAAAAAATTCTTAAAAAAAACTAACACTTTCATGTTTATCATTCTTTTTTTAATGGTAGGATGTTTTTTTACATGGAGTGAAAACGTGAACATTACAAGAGCAATAAAAGTAGTGGGTAGAATGGGTGTGCTAATTTTGTCCTTCGTTAATTATTACCGAATCATCAAATACGGAGCCGCTGAAACCTTAAGTTTCAAAAACATAAATAGCCCATTATTATATTTATCCTATTTGTTTCTTGGTTTACTTTCTTTTTCTTGGAGTACGAATCCTGGATTTAGTGCACTGCAATGGTTTATGACATTTCAAAGTCTTGTTTTTGCTTATTATTTTATAAAAAGTTTGAAAATTTTAGATACCTACTTTGAGGGCCATACCATTCGATTATTTAATTTACTTGGGAATACTGTTTTCTATCTTCAACTTATTTTTGTTATCGGAATGTGGATTGATCCAGATACATTTTTCAGATTAACACATGGTGGTGAAGAAGCCCGTTTAGGTGGCGTAATCATGAATCCGAATGAACTTGGCATGTTGGCTGGTGTTGGAGTGGCATGTTTAATTTTCGATTTATACCGATTTAAAAATAAAACTTGGACCATCATAAAATTATTGATCATTTTTTATGCTTTATACCTAACAGGATCAAGATCTTCCTTAATTGGAGCACTTTTAATTATCTTTTTCCATATCAATCAAACTAAAAAACAAGGATTAAAATTAGCCATTATGGGTTGTGTTTTATTAGTGATACCAGTGGCTGTAAACCAAATCATTTTAAAAGGAGGCGACAAAGAAAGATTGGAAGAAATTTTAACTTTAACAGGTCGGTTACCATTTTGGCAAGCCTTAATAACAGAAGGTTTACCAAGAGAACCACTATTAGGTTTTGGTTTTATGCGAATAGATTATAAAGAATACTTTCAAAGCACACACACCTATCCAGGAAAAATGACGCATAATACTTTTATGCAAGCCTTAATGAATTTAGGATTCATTGGTTTAACCATCGTTTTATTTCAGGTGTTTTTTACAATTTCCGCCTTTTTTAAAGAAGATAAAGAAAACAAATTAATGTTAATTGGTATTTTAATTCCAATTCTCATCAATTCATTTACAGAGTTTGGAATTTTTGGGGAAAGCAACTACGGCATTTTATTTTATCAACTTTTAATTTTCTCCATTGCTTTTAAAAATACCTCAAATTTAACCAGTCTTCAAAAAATACAATTAAGAAAAAGACGCCCTGAAATCATGGAATAGTTTTCCAAAATTTGGAAAAAAACAAACTACAAAAACTCATAAAGCCTTATTAATAAAGGCTTTTTTATTTCGGCACGGTTTTAACATTATATTTAAAAAACAAAATATCATGGAAAATATATTTAAAAAAATCGGATATACTTTAAGCTCTTCAAATGATAAAAGAAATTTAGAGGAAATAAAATGGCTACAAATTAATAATCCAGACGGAACAGCTCGTTGGATTTGGAACTCCTCTAACAAACAACCCATTTTTTTAAAATTTTATAATGAAGGTAGCATTCGTGCTAAAATTTTTGCGCTACTAATAAAAACAATATTCTATTTGAAATTGCAAAAATTAGTCTTCAAACAAAGTACCTTTTATTTCCAAAAAAATCAAAATTCATTTTTTAATATCCAAAATAATTGGGCTATCTTTTTAGGAACAGTCGGACCCAATAACAAAGCTTTGCTATTTGATGGCAGAAATTTTACAAAAATTGCTACAACTTCAAATGCTGAAAAATTAATTGAAAACGAATATCTAAATATTAAAAAACTAAACACCTACAGTTTGTCATTTATTACTCCTTCTGTTGTAAATAAAACTTCAGATTGCTTAACACTTTCAAATGTATCTAACGATTGTAAAAGATTTGGAAGCATCAAATCCTTACAAATTAATGCCATTTTAGAACTGAACAGAATCGATAAACAAGTACTTGCTGTAAAAGAATGGAACTATTTAAATGAATTAAAAAATAAATTAAACGCGATTGAAAACACTAAAATCCCAAACAACATTGTTAGAAAACTGAAAGCATTAATTAACGATATGCAACCTGATGAAAAAATTGAATTAGCTTTCTCACACGGTGATTTTACACCATGGAACATGTTTGAAGTGAACCAAAAAGTTTCGTTATATGATTGGGAATTAGCTTCTAGTGATAAAACAAAAGGTTTTGACTATTTTCATTATGTCATACAATATGAAGTATTAGTTAATCATAAGTCTTGGAAAAATATTTATACTGTTTTACTTGAAAATGCAAAACAAAAGCGTTTAATCGAACAACTTTTTAATGGGAATCTAGATGAATTTCATACCTATCTAAAATGGTATTTAATTATAAACAGCATCAATCATCTTGATTTATATGCCGCTCAAAAAAATTGGCATATTCAAATTAACTGGCTACTTAATGTGTGGAACGAAGGATTAAATGAATTTATGAAAAATATAAAATCATCCAGACAATTAATCATTATGGACTTGTTTGACGCTATTCAAAATGAAGAATATGCAACATTAAAAATGCCAAATGATTTTCCAGAAAACTTAAGTTTGAATGCTGATATTGATGTTATTATTCCTAAAAATTTGAACTCAAAAATGGTGTCTTTTTTAAAAAATCACACTTTAATTTCCCGAATCAAAACAGAGAAAAAATCTTTTATGAATGCTATAAAAATAGTAACAAATGAAAATGAAATTTTAGCCATAGATTTGATATGGCAATTAAAAAGAAAAAATTTAGAAATGTTAGATGCAAAGAAAATAATAGCTGAAAACATAAAAAATGAATTCCAGGTAAAAACTACTTCTTGTAAATACACTGTGCAATACATTGGGCTATTTCATTTACTAAACAATGGAAAAATTCCTAAAAAATATAAAGCCTACGCACAAATAATTCATAATTCGAAAGCTGAACTAGACCTACTGATCGGAGAACATTATGTAAACAGAAAACAAAACAAAACAAAACTGCTTGATTACTTACATCGTCAGAAAGCAAACCGCAAAATAAATTTTATGATAAACACCTTAAATTATGGTCTGGACACGCTTAAAAGTTATTTTTCAAATTCAGGTTTTGTAATTACATTTAGTGGTGTAGATGGCGTTGGAAAATCAACAGTTATTGAACAAATTGCTATAAAAATCGAAAAACAATTACGAAAAAAAGTTATTGTTTTAAGACATCGTCCGTCGCTTTTACCCATCTTAAGTGTTTATACAAAAGGAAAAGAAAAAGCACATACTGATGTCATTTCAAGTCTTCCCAGACAAGGTAAAAACACGAGTTTACTTTCCTCTTTATTGCGTTTTTCTTATTATTATTTCGACTATTTAATTGGTCAATTTGTAATCTATTTTAAATATACTTTACGTGGAGATGTTGTTATTTATGACAGATATTATTTTGATTTCATTAATGATAGCAAAAGAAGTAATATTCAATTACCAAAATATATTTCTAAAAGTGGTTACCGGTTTTTACTAAAGCCAAAATTTAATTTTTTCCTTTTCGAAGAAGCAAAAGTTATTCTAAAACGAAAAAATGAGTTAAATGAATCGACGATTAACGAGTTAACTAAAGAATACAAAACTTTGTTTCAACATTTAAAATTAAAAACAAAAAACACCAGATATGATTCCATTCGAAATGACAATTTAGACTCAACATTAAATACTATTATTACTACCTTAATCAAAAATTAATATGAAAGCAATTGTCCAAAAAATCATTAATTTAAGAAATCCAAATTTTACTTTTGATGAGCATGTAAACGGTTTTGCTTTAATTCAATTTGTATGGATTCAAATAGGCTGTCTAGTAAGAGGTTTTAAATTGCTTTTCTATTTTAAAAACCCAAAAGGAATGTTACTGGGTAAAAATGTTAGTTTTTTTAATATGCCAAAAATAAAATTTGGAAAATTTTTAAAACTTGGGAATCATGTGTTTGTTTCGAGCTTAAGTAAAAACGGAATCACATTTGGAAATAATGTTTCAATAGGTGCTTTTAGTAGAATTATAGTTTCTACTTCTTTAAATAACATTGGAAATCAAATTACCATCGGAGATCATGTTGGAATTGGAGAATTTGCTTGCTTGGGCGGTGCTGGCGGACTAACCATTGGCGAGGAATGTATAGTTGGACAATATTTTAGCTGTCATCCTGAAAATCATATTTATGACAACCTCTACGAATCGATCAGACACCAAGGAGTTACCAGAAAAGGAATTGAAATTGGAAAAAATTGTTGGATTGGAAGTAAAGTAACCATTTTAGACGGTGTACAAATAGGCAATGGATGTGTTATTGCTGCTGGAAGTGTCGTTACAAAATCTTTTCCAGACCATTCCGTTATAGGTGGAGTTCCCGCTAAATTAATTAAAGAAAGAACGAATCATGAATAACAAAACTATTTTAGCCACTTGCTATGCCGTAAACCCTTACAAAGGATCTGAAGATGGAATGGGTTGGAATTTTGTGTTACAAATTGCACGTTTCAATAACGTAATTGCGATAACAAGAAAAAACAATAAAATTCACATTGATAGGTTCATGAAAGAAAACCCAAGTGAATTATATGAAAATATAAATTTTCTATACTTTGATTTACCTTATTGGATGAGATTTTGGAAAAAAGGAAGTTTTGCCTCACTGATTTACTTCAATTTATGGCAAAAAAATATTATTTCTTTCATAAAAAAACAAAAAATAACGTATGATATCGTTCATAATATCAACTTTCATAACGATTGGACGCCTTCTTTTTTACACCAATTAAACAAACCATTTGTTTGGGGACCAATTGGGCATCATTCTAAAATTCCAAAACAATATTTAGAAAAATATTCCTTTAAATACGGCATAAAAGAAAACTTTACTTGGAGTATTAAAAAAATATTTTGGAAGTATTCATCATCCTTAAAGACTACTATAAAAAATGCTGATCATATTTTATGTATGAACAACAACGTTAAAAATGTAGTATCACTCGAAAATAAAAAGTATTCTATTATGCCTTCAGTTGCTACGGAAGATTTTTTCAAAAAAACAAACTACAACAAAGAACATTTTAACGTGATTAGTGTGGGCCGATTTATTCCTTTAAAAGGATTTGATTTAACTATTTTATCTTTCATTCAATTTATAAATTCTTTACCACAAATCGAAAGAGCAAAATGCAAATTAACACTTGTTGGAACTGGACCAGAAAAAAACAAATACATCCATTTAATAAAAGAAAACAAAGCAGAAAATAATATTGAAATCATTGAATGGATGGATAGAATTGCATTAATGAATTTATACAACAAGGCTTCTGTTTTTTTATTTCCTTCTCATGAAGGCGCTGGAATGGTGGTCGCGGAAGCATTATCATTTGGTTTACCTGTAATTTGTTTAGATAATGATGGACCTGGCGAATTTATAAATCCAACTTGCGGTTTTGCCATTCAAAAATCAGACTATGCTACTACCATTTTGAAATTACAAGAGGCGCTTAACAAATTGTATTCAAATGAAAATGCTTTAAAGGATATGAGTGAACAAGCCAGAATTCACTATGAGAATACATTCACTTGGAATCATAAAGGAAATCAATTAAAGGACATTTATAATCAGATACAACTATGAGAATAATTGCTGTACACTTACTAAACGATTATAGCGGAAGTCCAAAAGTACTTCTGCAAGTTTTAAAAGCGTTTACCAAAAACAATATCGAAACACATTTGTTTACATCTGCTAAACGTGTTGGATTTCTGAGTAGTATTCCCAAAGTAAACAACCATTTTTTTACGTATTATTTTTCTGAAAATAAGTTAATTCGATTTTTTTTTTACTTTTTTAGTCAACTCATTTTATCCTTCAAATTGGCTTTTTTTCTTAAAAAAACAGATATTGTATATGTTAATACTGTTTTACCGTTTGGTGCAAGTTGTGCAGCAAAATGGAAAGGTTGTCAAGTGATTTACCACATTCATGAAACGTCAATAAAACCAAAGATATTAAAATCTTTTTTATTCAACATCGTAAAATTTACAGCTACGGAAGTCATTTATGTCTCCGAATTTTTAGCCCATAAAGAAACTTTACATCTTAAAAAAAATGTAGTATATAATGCTTTAGAAAGTTCATTTATCGAAATAGCTAATAAAAATAACGCCCCAGAAAAAAAGGAGAAAATAGTATTACTAATTTGTTCCTTAAAAAAATATAAAGGCATAGACGAATTTTTACAACTAGCAATGATGAACCCAAATTTCACTTTTAAACTAGTTGTGAATGCCACTCAAAAAGAAATTGACAGTTATTTTAATGTTCAAAACGTTCCTCCAAACTTATTGATTTATCCTACTCAAAAAAACACACATCCTTTTTATCAAGAAGCAAGTATTCTTTTAAATTTATCAGATGTGAATTTATGGGTGGAAACATTTGGATTAACCATATTAGAGGGCATGGCCTATCAATTACCGGCAATTGTACCTCCAGTTGGTGGTGTCATTGAATTAGTAGAAGAAAATAAAAATGGTTTTTTAATTGACAGTAAAGACATTGCTTCTATTTCAGAAAAAATCAATTTATTATTTTCTAATAAAGAGTTATATCAAGAAATGCAATCTCATGCGTTTGAAAAAAGTAAAGGATTTAGTGAAGCGCACTTCGAAGAAAGCATCCAAAAAATAGTTTCCAAATACCATTAAATTTTTCCAAAATATGGAATAAAACAAAAGCTAAAACTCATGAAAACCCTTTGTACACAAGGGTTTTAAAAACTGGTATCAAATTGGCATTAGTATTTCTAATAAGAATACTTAAATCTTTTGATCATGAAAAAAAACAGAATAGCCATAATTGGCACCGTAGGAATTCCAGCAAAATACGGCGGCTTTGAAACTTTAGCAGAACAGCTAGTTTCTAATTTATCTGATGAATTTGATTTCACAGTGTATTGTTCTAAAATGAAATACTCGAAAGAAGAACGAATTTCTCAGTATAAAGGTGCAAAATTAGAATACATTAATCTTGAAGCTAATGGCATACAAAGTATTTTATACGATTGCATTTCAATACTAAAATCTTTAAAAAACAATGACATCTTATTAATACTTGGTGTGGCTGGCGCTTTTATTTTACCGTTCATAAGATTATTTACGAATAAAAAAATAATTATTTCCATAGATGGCATTGAATGGAAAAGAGACAAATGGTCGTTTTTTGCAAAAATGTATCTTTGGTGGGCCGAAAAAATAGCTGTAAAATATTCCCACTTTGATATTTCAGATAATGAATCTATTCAAGATTATACAGCTATGAGATATGAAACACTGAGCAAAGTAATTGAATATGGTTCGGATCATACCCTACAAGTAAAACCAAATAAAACGGATTATATAAAATATCCTTTTTTAAACGGAAACTATGCCGTAAAAGTGTGCCGAATTGAACCTGAAAATAATATTCATGTGGTTTTAAATGCCTTTTCCTTACACGCAAACACCAACTTAGTAATTATTGGAAATTGGGAAAATAACGAATACGGAAAATCGCTTAAAAAAAAATACAGTGCATACAAAAACATCTTCATATATGATCCCATTTACGATCAAAGAGAAATTGATTTGATTAGAGGAAACGCAACCTTATATGTGCATGGACATTCTGCAGGTGGTACCAATCCATCTTTAGTGGAAGCCATGTTTTTAGGATTACCAATTGTTTCTTATAACGTTTCTTATAATAAAACAACAACCGAAAATAAAGCTTTATATTTTTCTAATGAATTGGAATTGACCAAAATCATTCAAAATCTAACTAAAAACGATTTAAAAATAGTAGGCTTAAAAATGAAAAACATTGCCAACCGAAGATATAAATGGGAAATCATCGCAAAAAAATACAAGCAACTCTTTACAGAAGTACTTTTCGCAGGAAAAAAAACTACTATAAATAATCCATTTGCAGTGATTAAAAACGATACTTTAGACCAGTTGCACTTATCGCATTTAAAATTTACCAATTTGTTTTACGAAAAAAGATAATAGTATGAATCAAAATATCACTTTCGCCATATTAGGATTAATATCCTTTTTATTAGGAATCCTAATTATTCCAATGCTTAGAAAAATTGCTTATCAGGTAAACTTAACAGACAAACCCAATGCTAGAAAAGTACATGTGCAACCCGTTCCATTGATTGGAGGAATAAGTATAGCAATCGTTCTTATTTCTGTACTTATGTTGTCACCAAATTTCATGGTTATAGCAAAAAAATATTTACCTATTTTAAGTTGCGGATTCATTTTACT
>CAZULO010000026.1:0-21156 GCA_964621245.1 uncultured Flavobacterium sp. | reverse complement strand
ATGCTTTAGAAAGCCAAAGTACCCATCCAGTAGCAACGGCTATACATCAATTTGTTGGAAATATTGATACAACAATTGTTTTGCAAAACGTAGAAGAAATATCAGGGCACGGATTAAAAGCCAATATAAATGGTAAAGAATTATTAGTGGGTAATTTTAAATTAATGGATAAATTTTCAATTACTTATGATATTGACCCATCAAGTATAGTGTACACATTAATTGCTGTAGCCTATGATAAAAAATTTGTTGGTTATTTAACTATTGCGGACAGTATCAAAGAAGATGCACAAATCACAATTGACAAACTAAAAGCATTAGGGATTAAAACCACAATGTTAAGTGGTGATAAAAACACAGTTGTTCAATTTGTAGCTCAGAAACTTGGAATTACAAATGCCTTCGGAGATTTACTTCCAGAAGACAAAGTAAACAAAGTAAAAGAAATCATTAATAAAAAAGAAACCGTTGCTTTTGTTGGCGATGGTGTAAACGATGCACCTGTAGTTGCTTTAAGTAATGTAGGTATTGCAATGGGTGGTTTAGGTAGCGATGCCACAATAGAAACTGCTGATGTTGTTATTCAAGATGATAAACCAAGTAAAATTCCAATGGCAATAAACATTGGTAAACAAACCAAAAAAATAGTTTGGCAAAATATTATTTTAGCATTTACAGTAAAAGCTATTGTTCTAATTCTTGGCGCAGGTGGTTTAGCTACGATGTGGGAAGCTGTTTTTGCAGATGTTGGTGTAGCTTTATTAGCTATATTAAATGCTGTTAGAATACAGAGAATGAAGTTTTAACATCATTTTAAATATAAAATAATAAGTTTTTATTAGTTTTGCAATGTTATAATTTTTTTAATGAAAAAATACCACATCATATTAGTAGTACTTTTAAGCATGTTTTTTATGCCTGATACTGCTATGGCTTGTGGTGACTCTAATTCAAAACATACTTGTGAAAAAGAGGTTTCATCTACAAAGACAGAGAAAAAGAGTTGTTGTAGTAATGACAGTTCAACAGACAAAGATGATAAGGGATGTAATGGCGATTGTGGTCATTCAAAATGTGGTTGTTCTTCAACTTGCCCTCCTTCTTCAATAAGTTTTTTACCAGAAATTATTTTTAAAATTAACTTTATTCGCTATTCTTCAATAGATAAAGTTAAATTTTCATACACAACTCCATCAATTTCAGATGGGTTTCATTCAATTTGGCTAATACCTAAAATAGGCTAAATTCTTTTTTTGACAGCCATTATTGTGTCAAATCCATAGCTATAAGCTATAATTTTCAAACAGTTTAATGAATAATTTTTGCTTTACAATTATTGTGTTGCATTAACTATTATTTCCAAACTGTTATTTATTCAAATTTATTTTTATCAATCAGTCAGAGTATTTCACTTTGATTACTAATACATTATTAAAATGAAAAATTCATTTAAAAATATAATGGTTGCAACTTTTGTATTGCTATCATTTACAATCAATGCACAAATAAAAAATTCAAAAACAGAAACAGTTAAAATCTATGGTAACTGTGGAATGTGCGAAACCAAAATCGAAAAAGCTGGAACTATCAAAAAGGTAGCTACGGTTGATTGGAATCAAGAAACTCAAATGGCAACTCTAACTTATGATACAACTAAAACTAATCAGGACGAAATATTAAAGAGAATTGCATTAGCTGGTTATGATAGTGATAAGTTTCTTGCGCCTGATGATGTTTATAATAATCTTCACGGTTGTTGTCAGTATGACAGAGTAGCAAAAGTTCCTGTTAAAGAAGAAACTAAAACAGAAGCAACGACTGAAAATCATAATAATCATGGCAACCATACAGAAATTCCAAAAGTAGAAGTTCAAGAAGTAAACCAACTTAAAGCTGTTTTCGATAATTATTTTGTGGTAAAAGATGCAATGATTTCTTCTAATGGTAATGCTACTTCAATTGCTTCAAAGGAATTGTTAGTATCAATTAACAATGTTAAGATGGACAAATTAGAAATGGATGTTCATATGGTTTGGATGAAAGTTTTAAATCAAATTAAAGAAGATGCTGAACATATTGCAGATACAAAAGATATTAAGCATCAACGTGAACATTTTACAACATTATCAAAAGATATTTATGCATTGTTAAAAGTAGCAAAGTATGATGTACCAGTTTACTTTCAATTCTGCCCAATGTATAATGATGGTAAAGGTGCAAATTGGCTAAGCAAAGAAAATACAGTTAAAAACCCATACTATGGCTCAATGATGTTAAGCTGTGGAAAGACTGTTGAAACTATTAAATAATCTGAAATGAGAAGAATAGTTTTTGTGTTTTTTTTAATTGCTAATATGGCTACTGCACAAATTAATGTAGGCGATACAATACCATCAATTTCATTAAAAAGTAGTGATAATAATGATCTAAATATTACATCTTTTAAAGGGAAATATGTTCTTATCGATTTTTGGGCATCTTGGTGTGCACCTTGCCGTTTAGGTAATAAAAAATTAGTCAAGTTATATAATGAAGTTAGTCAAGATAAAATTGAAATCATAGGAATTTCAATTGATACAGATGTAAATAAATGGCTAAAAGCTATTGAAAAAGATAAAATTAAATTTACTCAATTGATAGATTCCAAAGGTTTTGATGCTGAAACAGCAGTACAATTTGGTGTTGATGAATTGCCTTCAAAATACTTGTTTAATCAAGAAGGTATTCTAATTGCAAAAAATCCATCAGATGAAGAAATAATTAAATTAATAGAAAAGTAAAATGAAAAAAATAAATAAAATTTATGTTTTGGTTGCATCAGTAGTTTTGATGTTTTCAATAAATAGTAATGCACAAATTGTAAAAGCCGAAATTAGAGCTACTGGTTTAACTTGTTCAATGTGTTCAAATGCGATTAACAAACAACTAAAGGCATTACCTGAAGTTACTAATGTGGAAACAGATTTAAATACAAATACATTCACGGTAACACTTAAAGAAGGAAATGAATTAAGTCCAAAAACATTTAAAGAAAAAGTTGAAAAAGCAGGTTTTTTCATAGGCTCATTAATAATAACTGCAAAATCTGAAACCGTTAGTAAAAGCCCTTACATTTTAGTTAATGACAAAAAAAATGACGATACGGAAGTTCAATTTCAGGTAGTTGATAAAGGGTATGTTACAGAAAAAGAGTTTAAAAAATTATCTAAATCATACAAAGATATTGCTACTTATGTTGCAAATAATGAAGATGATTTTCACATTAAAATTTTAAACTAATGAGAAAAGTTCTTTTGTTTTTCATTACAATATATTGCCAAAATATTTATAGTCAAGAATTATTTGTAATTACTGACCCTGCCAGTAATGTTCCAGCAAATTCGCTTGGAGTTAATGTAATGCAGTCACTTTTTAAAGAGGAAATGAAATCGGGTTACAACTACCATTTTATGCCTGAAATATCTTATGGTCTAAACAAAAATTTAATGTTTCGTGCTTCTGCTTTTGTAAGTAATAGAAATAATGATTTGGTTACAGAAGGTGGTAGTTTTTACACAAAATATCGTTTTTATTCAGCCGATGACTTAAATAGTCATTTTAGATTAGCAGCTTATGGAAGATATAGTTTCAACAATGCCGACATCCATCAAGAACAAATTGAAATTTTAGGACATAATTCAGGTTTTGAAACAGGAATAATAGCTACAAAATTGATTAAAAAAGTAGCAATAAGTTCTTCTTTAAGTTTTGAGAAAGCTTTAGATAACAAACCAAGTTACCCATTTCCAAATAATATCGGTGATAATGCGACTAATTATTCACTTTCTTTTGGTAAATTGATGTACCCAAAAAAGTACACCAATTATAAGCAAACAAACATTAATTTAATGGTTGAATTTGTTGGACAAACTATTAATGAAAATGGTAAATCATATTTGGATGTAATGCCAGCAGTACAATTCATTTTTAATAGTCAAGCACGTTTGGATTTTGCATACCGTCAAGAGTTAGTAAGTTCAATGATTCGTTCAGCACCAAATGGCTTTTATTTCAATCTGTACTATACTTTTTTCGACTTAAAGAGTAAAAAATAATTTAAAAATATACATATGAAAACACTTTTTTTAACTGCTATTTTAGCAATCACTTTAGTTTCTTGCAATCATAAAACTAAAGAAACAGAAAACAATACTTCTGTAAATTCAAATGAGATATTTGCTTGTCCAATGCACCCAGAAGTTACAGGTAAAAAAGGCGAAGATTGTTCAAAATGTGGAATGGAATTAACTGAGCCTGTTGCTCAATCTGAGAAAGTCCATAACCACAATGACGGAACTCACGAACATAAAGACACTACAAAAATACCAGTCAATGAAAATGAAAAAAAAGTAGTAGAAACAAAAATGGCTACAACTTCATTTTCAATAAATGAAATTGTTACAAGCTATTTGAAAATTAAAAACTCTTTGACAAAGGATGATTCCAATGGTGCATCAAATGCAGGAAAAAATTTATTTAAAATTTTAAATACAACTGATACTAATAATTTAACTTCAAATCAAAAAAAGGACTATCTAAAAATCGTTAATGATGCCAAACAAAACACAGAACACATAAAAAATAATTCAGGCAAAATTGAACATCAAAGAGAGCGTTTTGCTATGCTTAGTAAAAACATGAATGATTTGATTAAAATGTTTGGAACTAAGCAAAAATTATATCAAGATTATTGTCCAATGTATAACGACGGAAAAGGTGGTTTTTGGATTAGTGAAATAAAGGAAATTAAAAACCCATATTATGGTTCTGAAATGTTAAATTGTGGAACAATTAAAACAACTTATTAATTGAAGCTATATGTAAAAAATATGGTTTGTGACCGATGTAGATGGGTAGTCAAAACTGAAATTGAAAAGTTAGGTTTTAATGCTAATGTAATTGATTTAGGTGAAGTTGAACTTGAAGCCAATATTGATGCAAAACAGAAAAATCAAATTAAAATAGCTTTAGAAAATTTTGGTTTTGAATTGATTGATGACAAAAAAAGTAAAATAATTGAAAAAATTAAAACTTTAATTATTGATTTGGTACATCAGAAAAACAATCAACTCACAACTAATCTTTCAGAATATTTATCAAATCAATTGTCGCAAGATTATTCATCATTAAGTAATTTGTTTTCAGAAGTGGAAGATGTTACGATTGAAAAATACTTTATTAGTCAAAAAATTGAAAAAGTAAAAGAATTATTAGTGTATGATGAATTAACATTGAGTGAAATTGCATTTCAACTTAATTATAGTAGCGTGGCATATTTGAGTAATCAGTTTAAGAAAATTACTGGTTTTTCACCATCACATTATAAACAACTGAAAGACAAAAAGAGAAAACAAATAGAAGATTTATAAATATTACAATTCTTACCCAAAATTTCACAACATTGATGAACTCGTAATTGCAGAACTTTGTATTATAGTTTTTAACAATTAAAATTCAAGATTATGACACACCAATATCAAATAACAGGAATGACTTGTAGCATTTGCGAAGCTAAAGTAAAATCAGCTTTGCTTACAATTGAAAATGTAACAAGTGTTGAAGTTTCAAAAGATACTAATTCAGCAACAATTACAATGAATAAGCATATTGCATTATCCGATTTTCAAAAAGTGTTAGACAATAAATATCAAATTTCTGCTGTAAATCATAGTGAAATTGAAGAACAAGCTAAATCGTGGTTAGAAACCTATAAACCAATTTTATTGATTTTTTTCTACATCAGTTTGATAACAATTCTAATTCAGCAAAAGAATGTAGGCTTCAATTTTATGGAAGCAATGCAACATTTTATGGCAGGTTTCTTTTTAGTGTTTTCTTTTTTCAAATTGCTTAATTTAAAAGGGTTTGCAGAGAGTTATGTGATGTACGATGTAGTAGCAAGAAAAATTCCAATTTGGGCATACATATACGCTTTTACAGAGTTAATTCTCGGTTTAGCTTTTCTTACTGGTTTTAATCCGTTGATAACAAATAGCGTTACATTTTTAGTAATGAGTGTTAGTATAATTGGAGTATTACAATCGGTACTAAATAAAAAGAAAATTCAATGTGCTTGTTTAGGAACAATATTCAATTTACCAATGAGTACCGTAACAATCATTGAAGATGCTTTAATGATTATAATGAGCGGATTAATGATAATCCACCTAATTTAAAAATGAAACTATAAAATGGATATACAAAACATTCTTTCAAAAAAACTGTTGCAAATCGTAGTATTGCTGTTAACTACACAAGCTTTGTTTTCTCAAAATATCGTACGATATGATTTATACGTGCGTGATACAATTGTAAATTATTCTGGAAAAGAAAAAAGAGCTATTGCAGTTAATGGTCAAATTCCTATGCCTACGTTGACATTTACTGAAGGAGACATTGCTGAAATTTATGTACATAACGAATTAAAAGAAGAAACTTCTTTGCACTGGCACGGACTATTTTTGCCTAATAAAGAAGATGGTGTACCTAATTTAACACAAATGCCAATCAAACCTGGTACTACTCACAAATACACTTTTCCAATCATACAAAATGGAACGCATTGGTATCATAGTCATTCAGGCTTACAGGAGCAAATCGGAATGTATGGAATGTTTATTATGAACAAAAAACAAAATGATAAAACATTCCGAAAAGGAATAGATGATTTACCAACTGTTCCAATAATTTTAAGTGAATGGACTGATATAAAGCCCGAAAATGTTCATCGAATGTTACACAATGCCACCGATTGGTTTGCCATTAAAAAAGGAACTACACAAAGCTATACAGAAGCCCTAAAGCAAGGTCATTTCAAAACAAAGGTTGCTAATGAATGGAAACGTATGAATGCTATGGATGTTAGTGATGTATATTATGAAAAGTTTCTGATAAATGGTAAAAATGAAAGTCAATTATCGCAATTCAAAGGTGGTGATAAAGTTAGACTTCGCATTGCTAATGGTGGCGCATCATCTTATTTTTGGTTAACCTATGCAGGTGGTAAGATAACTGTAGTTGCCAGTGATGGAAACGATGTTGAACCAGTTGAAGTTGACAGATTATTAATTGCCGTATCTGAAACTTATGATATTATAGTTACAATTCCAGCAGATAATACTTCTTATGAGTTTTTAGCTACTCCTGAAGATAGGACAAAATCAGCATCATTATATATTGGTAATGGCATCAAGCAATTAATTTCTCCTTTACCAAAATTGAAATATTTTGAAGGTATGAAAATGATGAATGGAATGATGAAAATGAATGGAGATTTGGACGATATGGGAATGCAAATGTCATTGAACCAAATGGATATGAATGTAGTGATGTATCCCGAAATCACAGGTAGCGTTGCAAAAGAGAATAGCAAGGACAATATGGAAATGAGTAATGACCATTCCAATCACAATCAATACAATGCTAATGCACTATCTACTATTACAACTCTCAATTATGCAATGTTGAAAGCTACTGATAAAACAACCTTACCCAAAGATGCACCTGTAAAAGAACTTCGTTTTGAACTAACTGGAAATATGAACCGCTATGTTTGGAGTTTAGATAATAAGGTAGTTTCTGAAATAGATAAAATACTTATTAAAAAAGGCGAAAACGTTAGGATAACACTTTATAATGGTTCAATGATGCGTCACCCAATGCACTTACATGGTCACGATTTCAGAATTATCAACGGTCAAGAAGATTATGCGCCTTTAAAAAATATAATGGATTTAATGCCAATGGAAACAAATGTAATTGAATTTAATGCCAATGTTGAAGGCGATTGGTTTTTTCATTGTCACATTCTGTATCACATGATGGCAGGAATGGGAAGGGTTTTTACTTATGAAAATCAAGCTCCAAATCCGCTAATTTCAAATCCTAAATTAGCTCAAAGAAAATTATTTGCAGATGACAGAAAGTTTCATTTTATGGTAGAAAATGATTTTGCAACAAATGGTAATGATGGGGAAGCTATGTTGAGTAATACCCGTTGGAGTATTGGTACAGAGTGGCGTTTAGGTTACCAAGAGCATCACGGTTATGAAGTTGAAACCCATATTGGAAGATATTTAGGAAAAATGCAATGGATAATGCCATTTATTGGTTTCGATTGGCGATATAGAAAAATGGGAATTGATGAGCATGAAACAAATCTTTTCAATCAAACTAACACCAAGGACAAACGAGGTGTTTTTAGTGCTGGTCTTGAATATACAATGCCAATGCTCATTAAAGCACAAGCTGAAGTGTTTAATGATGGTAATTTCCGATTACAATTCGAGCGAATGGATATTCCTGTTTCAAAAAGACTTCGAATGGATTTGTCATGGAATACTGATAAAGAATATATGGCAGGATTACGATATATTATGAAAAGAAACTTTAGTGTAACAACACATTATGATAGCGATATGGGATTTGGTGTTGGATTGAATTTGAATTATTAAGAAATGGATATACTTCTAAGGTTGTATCTAAATAATCATTGCAATGAAATGCAAAAAAAATTGCAATGGTTGTTTAGATATGTCTTTTTTAAAGAAATTACAAAATTAAACTTTCATTCATTGTACCTCATTTGTACCTCAAATCAAAAATAACCTTTAAAATAAATGGTTTAATATTTCTGTATCGGAAAATAGTTGTAGTTTTAGAGCTATGTTACGAATCCTCTAAGGGTTTTAAACCCATCGAGGGTTAATACTCTAAACTAATTCAAAAAAAAATCGCTCCATTTGGAGCGATTTTCATTTCGGAAACCTAAACAACAGGTAGTGTTGCTTTGTGAGCATTCACTGCTGCAATGTAAACATCTACTTCGGTTAGTTCTTTGTTGATACGTTCCAAATCCAATTCTTTTTGTAAATAGGCTATAGATCCGTACGTTTCTTTTCGGGTTTCTAGTAAGAATTTTTTGTAATCTAGTCTTTTAATTTTTTTTGCGGTATCCTCTTTATAAATACCTGGTTCTAATGTGGCAAATACCGATTGATAAGCGGATAGTTCAATAGTAACTCCTTGCAAAATGGCTTCAATTTCTCCAGAAGAACTCCCGAAAGTCTGGGCAAGTCGTTCTATGGTGTATTGTTTGTGCTGTAAATCAGCTTTTTCTTTTTCTGCCCATGTTAATAAAACATTGCAATCGGCTACTGTGGTAATTTTGTTTAATGTGTACATAATTTAAAAAATTTAATGGTTATTATTCTTACAGTTTTCAAATCCTGTGCCAAAAAACTTACATGTGTACATTTTTCTCTATTTTTTAACAAATTAACAAACTAATTCATAGTATATTTTCTATTTATATGTTTGATTATCAATATTTTTGTTTTTTTAATATTTCCGATTCAATTTTTTCTAAAAGTTGGATTTTTAACATTTCCAGACTTTCCTTTTTAAGTTCTAACGCTTTCAAATGTACTAAACTATTTTTTTTCAAGGTTTTTTTTACTCTGTTTTGTATAAAACTTGCCATTTCTACAAATGAGGTGTTTTCTTTTTGAGACTCTAAATAGTTGGCTACTTCTAAGGCTTTAAAGGCATTTGTTCTAACTTGCTGTATGTTTATAATTTTTTTTTCCAGCGCATACGCTTTAAATTTAACAGCTTTTGCTTCCTCTTGCAACCAATTTTCTGTTAGCGTATTTTCTGCTTCAAGAAGTTTTATAGTAAGTTTTGGGCTTTTTTTGTTTTTTTTCACGCCAGCTAAAATGTCGGCTAACTTAAGTTTGGCTGTTGCAGGAATTTCTCGTCTACCTGTAGCATACTGAGCCCATTGCATGCGGGTAATATCAAAAAGCATTGCAGCTTCTTCTTGGGTTAACCCTAATAAAGATTTTAAATGATTCTCTTTTTTCATCTGCAACTTTTTTTTATTTTAAATAATTTGTTGCACTTTTTGCAACTTTTTTTCGAAAATAAAAATTTGTTGCACTTTTTGCAACTTTTTTTTTAAAATATTTTTTTGTTGCAATTTTTGCAAATTTTTTTTAAAAATATTTTTTTGTTGCACTTTTTTGTCGCGCCTAAAATTTTCAAAACAGAATTTAATTACGGAAAACCGTAAACAGATATAACCTGTATTCTTTATTTTTACCGCTGACCTTAAAACACATACAAATCTGTGCATTAAAATTGTTAGAAAATACTTATTTTAAACGTTTTTTTTGTTAAGTTTGGGGAGTAACTATAATTAATATATCCTATCACATAATGGCATTAAGCTGGAACGAAATTAAAGACAGAGCAGTTAAATTTTCTAAAGAATGGAAAGATACAACTAACGAAGAAGCTGATGCAAAACCCTTTTTAGACGCCTTTTTTGATGTTTTTGGAATTACTCGTAAAAAAATTGGAACCTTTGAACATAGAGTAAAGAAACTATCTGATGCGGATGGTTATATCGATTTACTTTGGAAAGGAACTATTTTAGTTGAAATGAAAAGTCGAGGTAAAAACCTGGACAAAGCTTTTCAACAAGCTATCGACTACACCCACGGTTTAAAACAAAACGAACTACCTAAATATGTTTTGGTTTGTGACTTTCACATTTTCAGACTTTACGATACAGAAGAGCAAACTACTCTACAATTTACTTTAGATGAATTGGTTTTGAATGTTCAAAGTTTTGGTTCTATTTTAGGTTATCAAAAGAAAACCTATAAAGAACAAGATCCAGCGAACGTTAAAGCTGCAGAATTGATGGGTAAACTTCACGACCGATTAGAAGAAATTGGATATGAAGGACATCCATTAGAAGTATATTTAGTTAGAATTTTATTTTGCTTGTTTGCAGAAGACACTACCATTTTTGAAAAACAACAATTTCAAGATTATATTGAAGATAGAACCGCTGAAGACGGAAGTGATTTAGCTTCTAAAATTCAAGAATTATTCCAGGTTTTAAATACAGCAAAAGACAAACGATTTAAAAACCTAGATGAGCAACTAAACGATTTTCCTTATGTTAATGGAAAATTATTTGAGGAAATATTACCAATGGCGAGTTTTGATAGTAAAATGCGCCAGGCCCTATTAGAATGTTGCTACATCGATTGGAGTAAAATATCTCCTGCTATTTTTGGTTCAATGTTTCAAAGTGTTATGAACCCTAAAGAAAGACGAAATTTAGGAGCACATTACACAAGTGAAAGTAACATCTTAAAATTAATTAAACCTTTATTTTTAGATGAACTTTGGACTGAATTTGAAGCCGTAAAAGGAAACAAAAACAAACTTCCTGAATTCCATAAAAAAATTAGTCAATTAAAATTCTTAGATCCTGCTTGTGGGTGTGGTAACTTCTTGGTTATTACCTATAGAGAATTACGTTTATTAGAGTTAGAAGTTTTACGTGCTACATATAAATCTGGACAAGGGGTTTTAGATATTCGTGAGATTATTTGGCTTGATGTAGATATGATGTGCGGAATAGAATATGAAGAATTTCCAGCTCGAATTGCCGAAGTAGCCATGTGGTTAATTGATCACCAAATGAACATGCTCATTAGTAATGAATTCGGACAATACTTTGCACGTTTGCCGTTGAAAAAATCGGCAAAAATTGTGCATGGTGATGCCTTAGAAGTTAATTGGGTAGACGTAGTTTCTAAAAAAGAGCTAACACATATTATTGGAAATCCACCTTTTATTGGTTCTAAGATTATGAGTCAATTCCAAAGAAATCAAATTGTAAGAGAATTTGAAAACAGTAAAGGTTGTGGTGTTTTAGACTATGTTTCAGGTTGGTATTTAAAAGCAGCTAAATACATTCAAAATACAACAATTAAAGCAGCTTTTGTTTCCACTAATTCAGTAGTTCAAGGGGAACAAACTAGTATTCTTTGGAGTCAAATGATAAATAAATATGATGTTAAAATTCATTTTGCACACAAAACTTTCAAATGGTCTAATGAAGCAAAAGGAAATGCAGCAGTATATTGTATAATTGTTGGTTTTGCGAACTTTGATACAAAAAATAAAGTTTTGTTTGAATATGATGATATAAAAGGTGAACCACAAGCCATTCAAGTAAAAAATATAAATTCCTATTTAGTTGATGCTAAAGATATTTTTATAGAGAAAAGAAGAAAACCTATTTCTAATATTCCTGAAATTTCATTTGGAAACATGCCAAACGATGGAGGTAATTTTTTTATAAATGAAAATGAAATAGATGAAGTTAAATTAAAAGAACCTAAATCAATTGAATATATCAAACCATTTATTGGAGCCCAAGAATTTCTAAATGGTCAAAAAAAATACTGTTATTGGTTTGAAAAAGTAAATCCTAAAGATTGGAGTTTAATGCCAATCGCTTTACAAAAAGTAAAACAAGTAGAAAAGTTAAGATCTAGTAGTACAAGAGAGGCAACTAAAAAATTAGCTTTTTTCCCTTCATTATTTGGTGAAGTCAGACAACCAAAATCTAACTATATTTTAATCCCTAGACATTCTTCTGAAAATAGAAAATATATTCCTTTTGGTTACTTATCAAGTGATAATATTGTGGGAGATACTTGTTTATCTATTGATAATGTTTCATTGTATCATTTAGGAATATTACAATCACTTATGCATCTTGTTTGGATAAAAACTACTTGTGGTAGAATAAAAAGTGACTTTAGATATTCCAATGAAATCGTATACAACAACTATCCATGGCCAGAGAATCCTTCAGAAAAACAAATAAAAACTATTGAAGAAAAAGCACAAAATGTATTAGACGTAAGAGCTTCTTTTCCTTCAAGTTCTTTAGCTGATTTGTATAGTCCATTAACCATGCCTCCTACTCTAGTTAAAGCTCATAACGAATTAGACAAAGCCGTTGATGCAGCGTACAGCAAACAAGCATTTACAAGCGAAGCAAAACGTATGGAATTTTTGTTTGAGTTGTATGAGAAATATACAGCTGGGTTGTTTGTGAAGGAGAAGAAAGGGAAGAAAAAGTTTGATTAAAAATCTAAATACTATTGATGTTAAATTATAATGAAAATCACATTTTTAAATTTATGCCTTTTGGAGTTAATGCTTTAAAAACATTAATTAAAAATGAACTTTGGTTTGGTAGTCCACAAAATTTAAATGATCCGTTTGAAAGTCATTTTGAAATAGAGTTCAAAGGAGGTGATTTACCAACTTACGAAATTTTGACAAAATATTATGAAGAGGAATTACAAATTAGCAATGCGTTAAAAGATAAGTTAATGTATTGTAGTATTGATATTAATTATTTTCTAAAAGATATTAAAGAAGCAATACTAAAAAGTTTAAAAGAAAAATCAGGAATTTGTAGTTTTTCTAAATCTTATTTAAACACAAAAATGTGGTCACATTATGCTGATTCTCACAAAGGTATTTGTTTGATTTTTGATAAAAAAATCTTATTGAATAATTTTAAAAACTCCAATTTAAATATTTTAGAGACTGAAATTAATTATGATGAATTTTTACATTCTATTGAAATATCATTTAAAGACGGTAGAGTTATTGTAGATAATTTAGATAGACAAAAAATTATAAACTCAAAACTTATTGATTGGATTGAAGAAAAAGAAATTAGATTCTCAATAGATTTTTTCAACCCTAATCACTTTAGAAATATTCCATTTAATAAGAAAGCATTGAAAGGAATTATTTTTGGTGAAAATACTGAAGTTGACACTAAGAATACACTTGGTCATTTATTTAAAGGAAAGAAAGACTTTATTTGGGCCCAAGCATATAAAAATTATTTAATTGGGAAGATGGAAGTAAAATATATTTATCCAAATTCTAATATTTATTCAAAAGACATTTTTTTTAATTGATAAGATGAGTGAAAAAATCACAAAAGATGAGTTTTTAAAAGACTTGAAGGACTTCAAAAAATTAAAACGAAGTCGTAGAAAAGAAATTTTTGATTTAGCATGGCAAGCTAAAAACTTTGAAATAGAATTATACTGGAAAAGAGCGGGCTACTTCTGGGCTTTTCAAGCATTAGTTTTAGCTGGTTTATTTGCTATTAGTTCGAGTGAACATATTGATGAAAAAAATTACTATTTACATTATACAACTTGCTTAGGTTTTGTAACGGCACTTGCGTGGTATTTAATTAACAAAGGTAGTAAAACTTGGCAAAGACACTGGGAAAAGGTAGTAGATGTTCTTGAAGACTATGTAATTGGGAAACTATATAAAACTAATACAAGTGAGAAAACTTTTTCAGTTTCAAAAATTAATGAGTTAATCAGCTTATTTTTTACATTATTGTGGTTATATCTATTTATAAAAAGTAATTTGTTTGATAATGTAGACTTTAATCAAAAAGTAACTGATTTAAGACCAGATTTAGGAATAATAATTCCTGATATTATTGTATTGACAATTGTTTATCAGATGTTTTATGGAAAAGGTAGAGGTAGATTTAAAGAAAGAAATATTCAGTTTTACAGACGAAAAATAAAAGTAAATTAAAGACAACATATTATGGATAATAAAGAATTAGAAAAAGTTGAAAAAATTATTGAAAGTTGTCACATTAATTTTATGATTGGTTCTGGAACTTCACGAAATTTTTTAGATACTTTAAATAATATTGAAGAACTTTTAACAAAACTTGATTTAGAAAAAAACAATCATGTTCTTGAAACTTCTATCAAATATGAATATTTTGATAAATGTATTCGTGGTAATTTAAGGCTAATTAATAATTTATCACTTTCTGCTGAAAAAGAAGATGATTTTCAGATAACTAAAAGTAATTACAATGAATTCATAAAGGCTTTAAATATCATTTTACTGAAAAGAAAAACTAACCTTTTAAGTAGACAAGTCAATTTATTTACAACAAACATGGATTTGTTTCTTGACAAAACTCTAGATGATTCAGGAGTAGAATTCAATGATGGTTTTAGTGGAAAATTTGAGCCGTGCTTTAGTACAAGTAATTATCAAAAAACATTTTTCAAATCGAGTGCACAATATGATTTAAAATCTGAATTACCATTATTCAATCTTTTTAAACTTCATGGTTCTGTTACATGGAAACAGTTAGAAATCAATGATAAAGAAACTAAAATTATTTATGATTCTACACTCAATACTTTGAGAAAATTAGATAAGATAAAGTTTAAAGAACAAGATGAAATTATATATAATGTTTCAAATTTTAAAGAAACGAAAAAAAAAGTAGTTGAGTTAGATGTTAAAAATCTTGAAAATCATTTTAACTTTTTAAAAGAGTATCAAAATTTAGTAATGATTAATCCAAATAAAGAGAAATTTGAATCAACAACCCTTAGATTAGAATATTACGAACAATTAAGAATGTATTCTAATACGTTAGAAAAAGAAAATTCAGTTTTATTTGTTTGTGGTTTCTCATTTGCAGATGAACATATTAAAGAAATTACATTAAGAGTTGCGAATTCCAATCCAACACTGATTGTTTATGTTTTTTGCTTTAATGAGGAAGCAAAAAAAGATATTGAAAATAAATTACTAGAAAGTAAATTCAATAATATTAAATTTAATATTATTGGTGATTTTTCGAATTTAATAAAAAATGTATTTGGTAAAATTGCATCTAAATTAGATGACAAATCTTACAATTTAAATGTAGAAAAAGAATCTTCTGAAACAAAAACAAATAACGATGAAACTGAAGAATGATTTAATTTCTGATTCAGTTTTAAAAATTGGCTCAGTAAATGAAGTAAGAGGAAATAAAATAATTATCAAAGTTGATAAGGAAAAAAATGCACCACATTTAATTTATCAAGGTGAGATAATTAAAAATGTTTCAGTTGGATCTTACATTAAGATTACTAAAGGTTTTAATGAGATTATTGGTAAAATAGAAGGTGAATATATTTCAGATGATAAAAACATTTCTAAAGCTGAATACAAAAATTTTAAAGATAAAATTAAACGATTTTTAAATGTTACTTTAGTTGGTTTTATAGATAGGCAAAGCGATAAAAATGTAACCAATATAAATTTTAAACAAGGTCTTCAAGAACTCCCTTTAATAGAAAATGAATGTTTTTTATTATCACAGGAAGAATTTGAGTTAATACATAGTTTTGCTAAAAAAGGAGATGATTTAATTTCAATTGGGACGCTTTTAAATGAAACAAGTGTCAATATTAAATTAGGAATTGACAAACTATTTGCTAGTCATATTGGCATCTTTGGAAATACTGGTAGCGGTAAATCTTATACATTAGCAAAAATGTATCATGAATTATTTACAGAATACAAAAACTCTTCAAAATTCAAAGCAAATGCAAAATTTGTAATTATTGATTTTAATGGAGAATATGTTAATCCAAAAATTGATACTGGTAAATTCGATAAAATTATTATTGAAGAAAAGTATAAGGAAGAATACACATTGCCTTCAAGAAAATTTCCGATTTCAAAAAAATCAATCGAAAATGTTGAAATATTGTCTATTCTATTGGATGCCACAGAAAAAACTCAAAAACCATTCTTAGACTCAGTATTTAATTACAATATATTTAAAACAGAAAATTTTAATTTTAAAAACTTTATTAAAGAAGAAATTATCGATATTTTAATATTCAAGAAAGACAAAAATCTTGGAGTAAGAGTCTTATTTGAACTTTTCAAAGATATTAATGATTGTTTTGAAGAAAGTAGTAACTTTTATGAGGAAATCAGAAGGTTTATAGGAAAAGAAATAGATTTTAGAACAGATGAAGGAAAATTTTACTTAAAACAAGGAATGACAGGAAGAGTAAACAAATCTTCCTCTATAGATAACAAAGGTTATACAGAAGAAAATGTGAATTTTTATTTTAAAATTCCATTGTTTGAATTAATTGATAAAATTCAAATCCAACAAAATGAATTGTTTAAAATTAAATTAAAAATTGTTTTAAAATATTATAAAGATTATGTTTCAGGGAATTTAAATTCTGAATTTATAGGACCTTTAAAATCCAGAACTATTAAAATTTTCAGACAACTTTTTAAATTAATAGAAGTAACGAATGAATTGCCAAATTCTAAAAAAAATATAATTATAATATCATTAAAGAATATAACAGAACAATCAATTAAAAAAGTTTTGCCTTTAGTAATCTGTAAAGAATTTTATGATAGCCATAAAAATTTGAATGATAAATCAAAATATTTAAACATAATTGTAGATGAAGCTCACAATATTCTATCTAAAAATTCGATAAGAGAAAGTGAAACATGGAAAGATTATCGTTTAGAAACATTTGAGGAAATAATAAAGGAAGGTAGAAAATTTGGTGTTTTCTTAACCATTGCAAGTCAAAGACCATCTGATATTTCTGATACTATTATATCACAATTACATAACTATTTTTTACATCGTTTAATTAACAATAAGGATATTGAAGCTATTGGTAGAACAGTTTCTTATCTAGACAAAGTATCTTTTGAAAGTTTATCAATTCTACCACAAGGAGCGTGTATTTTAGCAGGGCTTTCGGCCGATTTACCCGTTGTGATTAAAGTTGATAAAATCGAAGATGATTATAAACCCTATAACGAAACAATACAATTAACTAAACATTGGAAAAATGAAAATTAAATTATCAAAATCAGAATGGGTATTATTTATTGTATTCGGCATTATGATATTCTTTATTCCAATAATACTAACACGTGAATCCAATATAACAATTTATTTGGTTATGTAGATAGTATTAAAAGCAACTTAAAAATGATATAAAATGGCAGAATATAAAATTTCAATAAATCAATTAGCAACTTTTTCAAAAGTTACTGATGCTCGTAAAAGAGCAATTGTTAAGCAACAGAAAAATCCACCATTAATATTAGTGGGAAGATATGTTATGGCGAAGGCCAGGATAAAAAAAGCTATTGGTAACGGAGGTGACATGATTCCTGTTTTGGAAGGAATTGAAGAATTGAAACAAAGAAATCCAGATACTCCATGGAAAAAAAATGACAAGACTGTTTCTATTGATGCCATGGAGCGTTACATAAAAATGAGTTTGCCTAATATTTTGAAAGATAATGAATATGAAATACTTCAAAAGCAAAAAAGTAGATCGTTTTTTGTTTCAGATGTTGAAATACTTGTTTCGCCAGATTTAATTATTAAAGTACAAATTGGGGATAAATGGTTTTTAGGTGGTTTAAAACTTCATGTTTCTAAATCAGAACTTTTTGACAGAGATCAATCAAAGTATGTAGCTACTTGTATTTATCAATACCTTGACTTAATTTTTGAAGATGATGAAATAATAGTTCTACCAGAATTATGTTTTTCACTTGATGTTTTTGCAAATAGTATAATTTCTGCTCCAAAAAAAATCGAAAAAACATTAGAAGAAATTGAAAACATGTGTGTAGAAATAAAAAAGATTTGGCCTAATGTTTAAAGTATTAAACAATTGTATTAAAAGTAGAGTTTTTTAATAAATTCACCTTAAAATTATAAATTTGAATTCTAATTATTCTAACAATACAGAACGAGACAATGACTGGGCAAAAAACCTAGATGGTAATCCAATATCCCGCTCGTGCACGAATCCTTTCGCATTCGTTTAGTTAGTAATAAGTTGATTAAGAGATCCTGAAACAAGTTCAGGATGACAGAGATGATTAAAATATAAAATTAAAAATGCAAAAATACTCAGTAAACCAACATTTAATAGAAACGCTTTTAACTTGTTTATGAATGTAATATTTTGAAGTGATGAGTAAAAATTTTCAAAGTAAAACATCTGAATTTATAGAAAAATCTATAAAAATACATGGTAATAAATATGATTATTCCAGAGTTGAATATTTAAAATCTAAAACAAAGGTTTGTATTGTATGTAACAAAATAGATGAAATAACAGGTGAAAAGCATGGTGAATTTTGGCAAGTACCTTACAGTCATCTAAGTGGGGCAAGTTGTCCTAAATGCTCCAAGCATTTTATGAATCAAGAAATTTTCATAAAAAGAGCAAAGGTTAATCATCATAACAAATATGATTATTCAAAGGTTGAATATAAAGCCGCAAAAGTAAAGGTTAGTATTATATGTCCGGTTCATGGTGAATTTTCACAGGCTCCAGATGGTCATGTAAATGGAGCAGGCTGTCCTAAATGCAGTGGTGTTCATAGATATAACACTGATGAATGGATAGAGAAGATTAAAAAAATTCACGGTGATAGATATGATTATTCTAAGGTAGAATATGTTAAGAATAGTTCTAAAATCTGTATTATTTGTAAAGAACATGGTGAGTTTTTTCAGACACCAGCAAATCATTTAAAAGGCAAAAATTGTCCCAAGTGCACTGGACATTTTATGGATAAGAATTTTTTTTTAAACAAAGCTAAAGAGTTCTATAAAGATAATAGTGGTAATCCTATATATGATTATTCGTTAGTTGATTATAATGATTCAACAACACATGTAACAATAATATGTCACAAGATAGACGTAGGAACAGGTAAAGAACATGGTCCGTTTTATAAAACACCAAATAAACATTTAGGTGGTCAGGGATGTCCAATATGTGGTAATGAATCAAGTGGCTTAAAAAACCGTTTAAGTAATGAAGATTTTCTAAAAAAAGCATTCACTGACAGATATGAATATTTATCAGAATATGTAACAGCAAAGTCTAAAATACTTATTCAATGTAAAAAATGTGGGAATAAATTTTGGCAAGAAGCATATAGTCATATAAGTGGTTGTGGCTGTCCAGTTTGTAATGAAAGTAAATTAGAAAAAGAAGTTACTAAATATTTAAATGAACAAAATATTAGAAACGAAAAACAAAAAAAGTTTAAATGGTTAGGAAGACAGAGTTTGGATTTTTACCTTCCAGATTACAATATAGCTATTGAATGCCAAGGTATCCAACATTTTGAATCAAAGGATTTCTTTGGAGGAGATAATGGTTTAGAAAAAATAGTAAAACGAGATAGTAATAAGCTTAAAAAATGTTTATCCAATAACATAGAAATGATATATGTTATAGACAATGAAAAATATCTTGAAAATAAGTATCATTTTGATTATGCAGAACCTTTTTCAAATAATGTAAATTACAAAATTTTACTTATAAATCATTTTGAGAATTTCATAAAACATTTAGTTGAAACAACTAATTTTTATTGATTAGATATAATTAATAATAGTAAAGAAGATTAATAGAAGTTGAAAAAGTGAAATTTTGTCATATTAAATAAAATCATACAATTAAAAAATGAACAAGTATTATTTACAAAATGGTTCTGAAAGTATTGGACCATTTACAATTGAAGAATTAAAAGCAAAAGGAATTACTAAAAACACTCCTGTTTGGTGTGAAGGTTTCCCAGATTGGGCAGAAGCTAGTAATGTAACTGAATTAGCTAGTGTTTTAAATGCTACACCGCCACCCATTAAGAAAACTGCACCACCGCCAATAATTGCTAAAAAATCAAGTGGTTTAAATTTTATTCAAAAGATTGGTTTGTTTTTTTTATTGTTATTTATAGGATTATTAGTGTTTTCTAGTGTTAGAGATACTACTACGGAGGATGTTCAACAGTATGAAAATACCGATACCATTGCAGTAGATGGTTCAGCTATTTCTGAAGCTGAAGCAGATGCTAATTCTGTTGAAGATAAACGAATAAATGAGAGAAATGCTATTGCTTCTAAAGTTAATGTTAAAACTAATTCATATACTGTAGATCCTTTTGGTGGTATCACGAATTTAGACGTTATTTTTACTAATAATACAAATTATAAAATTGATGAATGTGAAATTCAAGTCGATTATTTAAAGGAAAATGGTTCTGTATTTAAAACGGAATATTTAATTATAAATAATATTCCAGCACATCAAGATAAATCAATTTCTGCTCCTGATAGTAATAGAGGTTTAGAGGTTCAAGTTACTATTGTTTCTGTTGTTTCTAAAAGATTAAACCTATGTTACTCTAGTCAAGAAGTACCTGTTGCCGGAGATGGAGATCCTTATAAATGTAATTAAAACTATAGTGCTATGAAAAAAAACATAACTCTTTTATTACTTGTTGGCCCCGATAAGCAAAATCTCCCAACTTTGATCCATTAAAAAAAATAAACGTCCTAGCATTTCTGGTAAAAAGACAGTT
>CAZULO010000025.1:19455-21567 GCA_964621245.1 uncultured Flavobacterium sp. | reverse complement strand
CTGTTTTATCCTCACGGATATCAATTAATACTTCTACTTTGTCACCCACTTTTAATGATGGATTGTAACGGAATTCGTTTAAAGAAATAACTCCTTCAGATTTAGCATTGATATCCACGATAACATCTCTGTCCGTGATTCTTACAACTACTCCTTCTACTACTTCTTCGTCAGAAGTTGAAATGAAAGTTTTTGTTACTAAATCTTCAAATTCTTGAAGATTGTTTGCATCAATAGGATCAATTCCTTCAGCATAATTATGCCAGTTGAAATCTGCTAAAAATGATTCTTGTTCTTTGTTTAATTCAGACATGCGTATAAAATTTGTATGCCGTGTTTGTTCGAGTTTTATTAATGCAGATTAAAACACAACAGTGTTTTTACTTAAATAGTTGAATACCAATTGAAAACTCTACTCCGCCAAAAGGTGTGCAAAGATACTATTTTTTTGGGAAATACAAATGTTTTGCAAAAAAAAAGAGCCAAGGAAAAAGTAAAAAAAGAAAAAAGTATTTTAAAGAAGGTGGGGGAATTATTAATTAAATTCAACTTTATTTAAATCAATTACAACAGTTTCAAATTTCCAATTGTCATTTTCTTTTAATTTATAACGATATTTAATTTTAAAAACACCATTCATGATTGAACCTTCATCGAATAATAATTCTGGATATAAAACCTCATTAAGTTTCATTGTATTATCAATTCTAGCAAAATCGAAATTTATCTTAGCAGATTTTTTTGTGTCCAAATTAAAAACGTTAAACATAGGCTTTTCTTTATCTAAAGAAATAAGGTACGGATTTTTTAATGATTCTCCAATAAAAATTCCTTTACCTAAATTTAAAATAATCTTACCCGAATTTTTATTTAATAAAACAAACTCCATGGGATAAAAACCACCAGAAGCAGTTTTATTATACATCAATAAACCACTTTTGAATTCTACCCAATCGACATAACCCAACTTGTGAGTATATTCAATCAATTCTTTGTCTAAACTATAAATATTTTTTTTGATGTTTTTATTTTCAAAAACCAACCAAGAAGAATCACAATTAAATTGTCGGTAGATTTTTGCACCATCACTAAAAACGGTTTCTTCACATGAAATATAATCTTTAAGTTCAAGATTTTCTTCGCAATCACAATTTTCAAGCTGTTTTTTTTTGTAAAAACAGATTTTTTAACAATAAATTCAGTAAAATCTTTTTTTAAAACTTCTTTATTGTTATTACTAGAATTACAACCATAAAATAAAATTATAGCAAAAAGTATAATATTAAATTTAATTGTTTTCATATTTTTTAATTGAATTCCAGCTTCAAACTCCCATCTTCCAACTTCCGTCTTCCAACTTCCATCTTCCATCTTCGATCTTCCAACTTCCAACTTCCAACTTCACACTCCTAACTCCCAGATCCCAACTCCTCATTCACCAACTCCATCACCAAATCGAACTGTTCTTTTTTGGATAAATAAGAATTGTCTATTTCAATAGCATCTTCAGCTTTTACTAAGGGAGAATCTTCTCTGTGTGTATCAATATAATCGCGTTCTTGCACATTTTGCAATACTTCTTCTAAAGTAATTTGTTGTCCTTTTTCTTGTAATTCCTTAAAACGTCTTTCTGCCTTTGTTTCGGTGCTTGCTGTCATAAATAATTTTAAATCAGCATTAGGAAAAACAACTGTTCCAATATCGCGACCATCCATAACGATGCCTTTATTTTTACCCATTTCTTGTTGTTGTTCTACAAGTTTGGCACGAACTTCGGAAATTTCTGCAATTTTACTTACTAATCGGGACACTTCAATAGTTCTAATTGCTAATTCAACGTTTTCATTATTTAAATACATTTCTCCAAAACCAACTTCAGGATTAAATTGAAATTGTAAAGTTATGTTTGATAAATTTTTAATTAATCCTTCGGTATCAATATGATTTTCTGAAACGAAATTATGTTGCATTGCAAAATAGGTTACTGCGCGATACATGGCACCCGTATCTACAAAAACATAACCCAAATGATTGGCAATTTGTTTCGCTAATGTACTTTTTCCTGTCGACGAAAATCCGTCTATTGCTATCGTAATTTTTTTCATAATATAT
>CAZULO010000025.1:0-19355 GCA_964621245.1 uncultured Flavobacterium sp. | reverse complement strand
TTTTCCTGTCGACGAAAATCCGTCTATTGCTATCGTAATTTTTTTCATAATATATTAGCCACGAAAACTCGAAGGCACTAAGTTTTTTTTAAAAAAATTTAAGTTTACTTTTCCCTTTTTACTTGACTCTTTTTGCCAGGCTCTTTTAACTTTTTACTTGGCTCTTTTTACTTGGCTCTTTTTACTTGGCTCTTTTTACCTTTCTAATCCAAGTTAATCAGTAAACCAAATATACTAGAATTGGCAGCTACAGTGTAACGAGAATGAGAAAAATCAAATCGAACTTTGTTAAATCGCAAACTGAAACCCGCTGAAATACCTGAGAAGTTTCTTTGATCGATAATATTTAATTCTTGCCCTCTTCTAAAATTATATCCTAAACGCAAATTGAAGGCTTTTTCCGGAAATAACTCGGCACCCATAATTACATGTCGTAATGCGTTATTAAAAAAACCGACTTTCTCTTCTTGCGTAGTTCCATCTAAACTTCCTTGTGCTCTATTCGGATTAGAAAATGCAATATTCCATTGTTGTAAATTTTCGAAAGTAACATGCCAACGAATAGGAACATTTTCTACTAATTGTGAAATACCTGCTGTAATTTCAAAAGGTAAATTTTCTCTTGTGGTTTCGTAAGGTTTAATTTGGTAGCCTATATTTCTGAAGGTAAGGCCATAGTTGATATCATTTCTATCATCAATATATAAAAAACCAATATCTGTAGCTACACCAAAAGAACTGTACGATTCTAAAGCAGAAGTTATAAATTTCACATTCGTTCCAGCATAAAAATTGGTCCATGGAATGTTATAAGAATACCCAAAAGACAAAGCGCCTTCAGATCCAGTAAAACTATTGGTTTGATTCCCAAATTCATCATATCCGTCAAAATTCCCATAATTTACATAATTCGCACCCACATGAAAAGTTTGAACATGTCTGTCATACGTGTAAGCATAAGCAGCAGTTCCGTAAGTTATCTCACCAAAATAATTACTGTAATTGGTCGCTAAATGGTTATGCATTTTACTATTAATAGTAGCTGGATTAAAAAAAGCTTGATTGACATCATAATCCACAATAGTTACTGTTTTTCCACCCAAAGCGGCTTGACGAGGAGATTGCACTAGGTTCAAAAACTGATACACAGACTGACCTCCTACTTGAGAATAAATAGGTGAAATACAAGCAATAAAAAGGACTAAAAAGTTTCTTAACATTTCATTAAGTTATGCACTGATAACGCAGTTGCGAAGATAAAATTATAAATTAGAATGAAAAAATTTAGTTGAGTTAGATTTCAAACGAAAAAAAAGACATTTTATTTTGATTTAAAATGTCTTTTTTGATCTTATTTTTTTGCCGGAATAAACTTAATGGAAACGGAATTCGTACAATAACGTTGACCAGTAGTTTCTGCTGGACCATCATCAAAAACATGACCTAAATGTCCGCCACATTTAGCACACATGACTTCGGTACGAATCATACCGAAAGAAGTATCTTTATGATAAGTAGTGGAACCTTTAATGGCTTCATCAAAAGAAGGCCAACCACAATGCGAATCAAATTTAGTATCCGAGGTAAATAAAGGATTTTCACAAGCAGCACAAACATACATTCCTTTTTCGAAATGTTTATCGTATTCTCCAGTATAGGGCCTTTCTGTACCTTTTTCTCTTAAAACAGCGTATTCTTCTGGACTAAGTTGCGCTTTCCACTCTGCGTCTGTTTTTACAATTTTAAATTCCATGGTGTCTTTTTTAGTTTCAATTTCTTTGTCGATTTTAGCAACAACAGCTTTTTTTATTTTCGCATCTTTTGTTTGGCTATTACAAGAAGCGAAACTAAATGCAAGTAAAATAACAAATATATTTTTCATAATGTTTTCGTTTGTATAAAATTACGAAAAAGGAGCTAATCTGGTTTTAAATCTGAAAAAATTAAGGAAATAATAACGTTTGTAGGACGCTGTTACTACTTTAAATATCATCTTACTTTCCTTTAATATATAATTTTTTTATTCTCTGAATTGGTCCGCCACACTTTACTTCATGACAAGCAATACAAGCATCAACCATGGTATTGAAACTTTTTACTGGATTTGAAGTTTGATAAATAGCAGCTTGAGCCACTCTAAAAACTTTTGCTTTTTCATTAAAAAAATCATCTTTTTCTTTGCCTTTGGTTAAGGTAGCAGTAGACAACTTATTAAAAAACTCAGGTTCGAAACCTAAGTTTTCGTTCTTAGTAATTTTGTCTCGCAATTGCATGTTATATACATACATTTGTTCCATCAAAACAGCCATTTCGGAAGCTTCATACAGTTGAAATTCTTCATTGGATTGTGCTTCATCCTTTACTTTTTCATCAGCCGACTTACTAGTACAACTCGATAAAAAAACGGAAAATATAAATGTCAAATATTTCATTATTTCGCAATTAAAACACCGTGAGCTATAAATTTAAATTCTGTTTTGGGACTTGTAATTTTAGCAATTTCTGCTGCTGTTTTGCCTTCGTCTTCTGCATAATGCTGTAATTCAGACACAGGTGTTTCTTCTACGAATGCTTTTCCTTCTAATATAGCAGTTCGTTTTTGTGCATTCATAGGTACAAAAAATCCATAATCTTTAAATTTAACAAAAGCCTTTTCGTTAGATCCTAAGTCCAATGTTAGCCAACAGCCTTTATTTTGACAAATTTCAATAATTGTAGCCTTTACTTTAGTTTCTATAGTATCACCCACTTTTAAGTTACGGTATTTTTCTAATAAAACTTCTGACTGAAGAGCTTTCTCGCTAGAAATTCGATTTCCGAAAGCGGCGAAAGTCTTTTTATCTTCCTTTAGTTTTTGAACTCCTTGCTCTTTACAAGAAGAAAAAAAGAGTGTTACAACAGAAAAAACAATAAATAACGATTTCATAATTCAAAATAAATACGATTAAAAAACAAATTTAATTATTTACCTTAAACTTTGTTAATAATTATTCAAAAAATGAATCTTCAAGAATAATTTATTTAATAAATTTGTAAAATTAAAACCAACACACTTATAATATTTTAATGAATACAAGTACAATCGATATCAAAATTATTAAGAATGAAACTTCAAAAATTAATGAAGTAGATTTTGAAAACCTTACATTCGGGAATACCTTTACCGATCACATGTTAATTTGTGATTTTAAAAACGGAGCTTGGGAACAACCCGTAATTAAAGCTTACGAACCATTTACTATAGATCCTTCAGCGAAAGTTTTCCATTACGGACAAGCTATTTTTGAAGGCATGAAAGCGTATAAAGATGAAAATGAAGAAGTTTGGTTATTCCGACCAGATGAAAATCATGCCCGATTTAACAAAAGTGCCGTTCGTATGGCTATGCCTGAAGTGCCAGAAGCTATTTTTATAGATGGATTAAAAACGCTTTTGCACTTAGAAAAAGAATGGGTAAAATTCGGAAATGGGAATTCTTTGTACATCAGACCTTTTATGATTGCGATTGGAAGTGGTGTAATTGCGCAACCTTCAACTCAATATCGTTTTATGATCATCTTATCTCCAGCAAAATCTTATTATTCAGGAGAGGTGAAAGTAATTATTGCCGAACATTTTAGTCGTGCCGCTAATGGTGGAATTGGTGCTGCAAAAGCCGCTGGTAATTATTCAGCACAATTTTATCCAACTAAATTAGCAAACGATCAAGGTTTTCAACAAATTATCTGGACTGATGATGCTACACATACCAAATTAGAAGAAGCCGGAACTATGAATGTATTCTTCAGAATTGGAGACACCTTATTAACCGCTCCTACTTCAGAAAGAATTTTAGATGGTGTAACCAGAAAATCAGTTTTAGATATCGCTAAAAGAGACGGAATTGCTACCGATGTACGTCCCGTTTTAGTGGAAGAATTAGTTACCGCAGCTAAAAACGGCACTTTAAAAGAAATTTTCGGAGCAGGAACAGCAGCAGTAATCAATCCGATTGTTGGATTCTCTTTTAGAGACGAATATTTTGAATTACCAAAATTAGAAAATTCTTTTGCTTTAGAAATTAAAGAAAAATTAAACAATATTCAGTACAAATTAGCTGAAGATACTTTCAACTGGACCGTTAAGGTTTAGATTAAAGTCTCAGTTGACAGTCTCAGTTTTCAGAATTTTTCTACAAACTGAGACTGAATACTGCGACTGCTACTGAGACTGAAAACTGCGACTGAGACTGAAAACTGTGACTGAATACTGCGACTGCAAACTACTTCAAAATTTCTTTAAAATTAGGCTTAAAATAATTCGGACCTTTCATCACTTTTCCATCTTCACGATAAATGGGTTGTCCATCTTCTCCTAATTTACTCATATTACTTCTTTGTATTTCATCAAAAACAGCTTCTATTTTGTGTTGTAAACCATGTTCTAAAATCGTACCGCATAAAATATAAAGCATATCACCTAAAGCATCAGCAATTTCAACGATGTCGTTATTCTGAACGGCTTCTAAATATTCCTCATTTTCTTCTTTCATTAATTCATATCGAAGCTTGTTTTTAGAGACTCCTAAATCGGCTTTCATTTCATCACTTACCCCTAATTTATAAGTGGTATGAAATAATTTTACAGCATCTAATTGTTTTTGCATATCAGTTATTTTATGTGTTATATATTTTTACCACGAAATCAAGAAAAAAAACGAATAAAACAGTTAAAAAATAGATTCGAATACATTTCACATTAGTAGAAACTAATAATGAATCTAAATTTTAAAATCGAAAATTCGTGGCAAACTTTTTTATGATAATAATGTTATAAAATTATATTTTAAATATTGTAATCCTTAAATTTGTTAAAAAATTTATCAACATGTTTTCAAAAGGACAAACCATTTTTGCAATATTATTTGCAATTACTTTTATTACCATAATTGTTTTTATGTATTTAAAAGATAAAAGCATACACAAACAACAATATAAAGGGGTTAAATGGGTTTTATTAGGATTTCTTTTATTTATTTTATTCTTATTTTTAATAAAAGGCTATATAAAAGAATAATTTATTTATATTTGGTTTTTAGAATCCGAATAAATGAAAATTTTTAAGTATTTAACGCTTTTATTTCTACTTTTTACCTTGGCATTTGTGGTATTTGTGGCTACACAACCTGCAACTTATCAAATTACGAAACAGAAAGAAATAAATACGCCTAGTGCGTTAGTTTTTGAATATGTGAATGATTTTTCCAATTGGAAAGAATGGCAACAATTCAACAAAGATGAAAATTTTAATTTTACAATTTCTGATAATCCTATTGGAACAGCCTCTTTTGTAAAATGGGAAACCACTAATAAAATTGCAACTACTTTTGCTCAAAAAGACTCCATTGTACAAGATTATATTCAAAGTGATAACAAACAAGTTTTACATTGGAAGTTCAAAAAAACAAAAACAGGAACCTTAGCTGTTGTAACAATTTCAGGTGATTTAACCTTCAAAGAAAAAATATATTCTGTTTTAAACGGTGGAATTACTAGTTATGTAGGGCCACAAATAGAAGAAAGTTTAACTAAAATCAACGCCTATTTAGTAAATGAATTAGGCAATTACAACATCAAAGTTTTTGGATTGGTCAACCAACCACAAACGAATTTTATAGAACAAAAAGATTCATGTTTGATTAAAGATTTCAATAAAAAATCTAAAAATCTACTAAAAACAATGAAAACTTTCATCAAAACTAACAATATAGAAACACTTGGAGTTCCGTTTGTTATTTTCCATAACCAACCAAATGGAAATAAAATGCAATACTCGATGTGTGTTCCGGTGAAAGATCAAATATTAACTACTCCAGAAAGTCAAATACAGGGCAATAGTTTCGAATCGTTCTTAGCTGTTAAAACAACCTTAATTGGAGATTATTCACACAACAAAAAAGCTTGGGCTAAAGCGAGAGAGTTCATTATAAAAAATAAATTTAAAGAAGATCAAGCCGGTTTATATTTAGGGATATACAAAAAAGCGCTTCCAGAAGTTACAGAACCTTCTAAATGGGAAACTGAAATTTACATTCCCATCGTTAAGAAAAAATTAAAACCTAAAAGAAAAATTGTAAAAGATAGTACAGCGGTTACAACCTCAGTAGCAAATCCTACAGAGTAAATTACTTATTTAATTCTACAGTTATCTGATTATTTGTCATTTTTGGTCCAAAACTTTTAACTTTTGTCGTACACAAAACGTATAGATTATTGTTAAAAACAGGAATAATAGTGGTAGGATATCGATGTAATAAATCCACTATTTTTACTCCAAATCCTTTTTCTTCAGGAATAAAATTAGCGTTTAATTGTAACAAATACTGGTCTTCACAAATAGTATAAAACCATCTTACTTCAGAATTTGCTAACGTCACTTTGTAATTCTTTGCGAAAGATAATGTTATGTTATTGTTAATTAAGCTGAATGTATTATTTGTATTCACCACTTCATTGCCTTGGCTGTCTACCAAAGTAATTTGCAAACTATCAATAACTTTTTTGGTAGTGGCATCAATAGGATTGGCGACTAAATACGTAGTAAAATCATAACCACAATGCGGCAATCCTTCTTGTGAAAAACAAAAATTGGTAGATAAAAATAAGAATAGTAGCTTTTTCATATAAAAATGACTCGCAATTAAGATCCGAAATTATTTAAATTTGATGAAAACCTCAAATTGTTACATTTGTGGTGTAGTTAAATAAGCATAAATTTTTTCTCGTTCTGTATCAGAAATATTGGCTTCTTTTTGCATACGAAGTACTATTGGTTTCCATTCCTCTGCAGTAAAACTTTTAGGTTCAAACAATTCATGACATTTGGCACAATGCATTCCGTATAAACTTTTTCCTTCTGTTAAAACATCTGCAGTAACTTCAAGTTTTATATTCGGATAATCTTCTTTTTCCAAAGGTTTTTGTGTAACCTCAATACTTGGTAATGTTTGTTTTTTAGACGAACATCCACAAGCAATGGCTAAAACAAGCAGTCCAACTGTAATTTTTACTTTCATTTTTTAGTTTTTGATTTTCAAATATAAAAAAATTCGTTCCGATTTAGTGCCGAAACGAATTTTAATATTTATTTTTTATTTAATTCTTACTGAATACTAAAAACTAAATACTGCTAACTATTATTTCACATCCATTAATTCTACATCAAATACCAAAGTAGCATCTGGTGGAATAACCCCTCCAGCACCATTACT
Organism: uncultured Flavobacterium sp.; assembly: GCA_964621245.1. GTDB lineage: Bacteria > Bacteroidota > Bacteroidia > Flavobacteriales > Flavobacteriaceae > Flavobacterium. The sequence goes on along the minus strand of CAZULO010000025.1, from coordinate 12,106 downwards.
TCCGTATCCTAAATAAGATGGAATAACAAAACGTGCTTTATCTCCAACTTGCAACAAAGCAATACCTTCGTCCCAACCTTCAATCACTTGTCCAACACCTAATTGAAAATCAATTGGTTGTTTTCTTTTGTAAGATGAATCAAATACTTGACCATTTTCTAAAGCACCTTGATAGTGAACAGAAACTTTTTTTCCTTTTTCAGCTTGTTTCCCACTACCCTTTTGGATAATTTGGTAACGTAAACCACTTTCTGTTTTAGAAAATCCAGCGGCTAATTTTTCTATAGCTGCTTCAGCTGCTTGTTTTTGCTCTAAAATTCTTTTTTCACGAGAACCTTCAAAAGTTCTAAACGCTTCAATAGCATTCCACTTTTCTGCTTCAGCTCCAACTCTAATAATTTCAATAGAATCTAAAGCATCATTTCCTGCCACAGCATCAACAACATCCTGACCTTCTACAACATGACCAAAAACAGTATGTTTACCATCTAACCAATTGGTTGGAACGTGCGTAATAAAAAACTGAGAACCGTTTGTGCCTGGTCCGGCATTAGCCATAGATAATACGCCTGGTTTGTCATGTTTTAATTCTGGATGAAATTCATCATCAAATTGGTAACCAGGTCCGCCAGTTCCTTGTCCTTGTGGGCAGCCACCTTGGATCATGAAATCTGGAATGACTCTGTGAAATTTTAAACCATTATAATAAGGTTGTCCCATTGGTTTTGCTTTGTTTTCTAACTGACCTTCAGCCAAACCTACAAAGTTTCCAACGGTTCCTGGTGTTTTATCGTGAGTTAACTTTACTAAAATGGCACCTTTTGCTGTATTAAATTTAGCGTAAATTCCGTCTTGCATTGCTTTTATTTTTTAAATTGAAATGCAAATTTACTATTTTTTTAGCTATATTTGATTGGTTTTTAAGCAAAAAATAGCTCAAAATGAATTCAGAAAACTACCTTCAAATAAACAAACAGACTTGGAACAATAAAGTATCCATTCATGTGGCTTCCGATTTTTACGAACAAGAAAATTTTTTAAAAGGAAAAATTACGTTACCAAAGACAGATTTAGAAGCGCTTGGCGATGTTTCTGGAAAACGAATCTTACATTTACAATGTCATTTTGGACAAGATAGTTTATCATTAGCCCGATTAGGAGCGAATGTTACTGGATTAGATTTTTCAGAAGAAGCCATTGCAAAAGCCAAAGAATTAAATGAAAAATTAAGCTTAGCTGTTGAATTTATCTGTTGTGATGTGTATGATACCTTACAACACATTACCGAAAAATACGATATTGTTTACACCAGTTATGGCACAATTGGCTGGTTACCCGATTTAGATAAATGGGCAGCAGTTATTTCAGGAGCTTTAAATCCGAAAGGTAAACTGGTGTTTTTTGAATTTCATCCTGTGGTTTGGATGTTCGATACTAATTTTAATGAAGTGTATTATAATTACTTTAAATCAGAACCAATTCTTGAAGAAGAAACTGGAACTTATGCTAATAGAAATATAGAAGTCACATACCAAACGATTACTTGGAATCATAGTTTAAGTGAAGTGTTTCAATCGCTTCTTAAACAAAATATTACCATCAAAAATTTTAAAGAATTTGACTATTCAAATTACAACTGTTTTAGTCAAACCGAAGAAGTTGAACCCGGAAAATATCGTATAAAAAAATTCGGAAATAAAATTCCAATGATGTATTCAATTGTTGGGGAATTAAAATTATAATTTATTTGTTTCAAGTTTCAAGTTTCAGGTTTTTGTTGTTTATCTTTGCAACTGTTTACAACTCCAAACTAATTACTAAATACTCCAAACTAAAAAATATGCGCGTTGATATAATTACCGTTTTACCTGAAATTATGAAAAGTCCGTTTGAAGGTTCGATGATGAAAAGAGCTATCGATAAAGGATTGGTTGAAGTACACTTTCATAATTTACGTGATTATAGTACGAACAAGCAAAAAAGTGTAGACGACTATCAATACGGAGGTGGCGCTGGAATGGTGATGAATATCCAACCGATTGACGATTGCATAACCCAATTAAAAAGTGAACGCGAATACGACGAAATCATTTACATGACACCAGATGGCGAAACGCTAAATCAAAAAATGGCGAATTCGATGTCGATGTTAGGGAATTTAATTATTTTGTGTGGGCATTATAAAGGTGTAGACCAACGCGTGCGTGACATGCATATTACCAAAGAGATTTCCATTGGCGACTATGTATTGTCAGGTGGTGAAATGGGTGCTATTATTTTATGTGATGCTTTATTCCGATTGATTCCAGGTGTATTGAGCAATGAAACTTCTGCTTTAACTGATAGTTTTCAAGATAATTTATTGTCACCTCCAATTTATACGCGACCAGCAGAATATAAAGGCATGAAAATTCCAGATATTTTATTAAGTGGAAATTTCCCAGAAATAGAAAAATGGCGCGAACAAAAAGCCTACGAACATACTATAAATAGAAGACCAGATTTATTAGATGAAGAATAAAATTTAAGATTTTGGATATACGATTTAAGATTTAAGATTTACAACATACGATTTAAGATTTACGATATACGATTTACAACACACACACCACAACTCACAACCCAAAACTCAAAACCAAAACCCACAAAAAATCCCGAGCAAAACTCGGGATTTTTTGTATGTAAACTCGTAAATCAAAAATCACTACTCGTAAATTAAGAATACATTTTAATACGCAATTCTTTTATTTTATCGTCTTCTAAATATTCATCAAACGTCATGTAACGGTCAATAACACCATTAGGCGTAATTTCTAAAATTCTATTTCCAACAGTTTGAGCGAATTCGTGGTCATGTGTGGTTAATAAGATTGAACCTTTAAAGTTATTTAACGAGTTGTTAAAAGCGGTAATTGATTCTAAGTCTAAGTGATTCGTAGGTTCATCTAACATTAAAACGTTTGCTCTAATCATCATCATTCGAGATAACATACAACGTACTTTTTCTCCTCCAGATAACACGTTACATTTTTTCAAAGCTTCTTCTCCTGAGAAAATCATTTTTCCTAAGAAACCACGAACATATACTTCATCTCGTTCTTCTTCCGTTTTCACCCATTGACGTAACCAATCTACTAAATTTAAATCTACATGATCAAAAAAGCTATGGTTTTCAACTGGTAAATACGATTGAGTAGTCGTAACACCCCAATCGAAAGTTCCAGAATCAGCTGTTTTTAATCCATTTAAAATATCATAAAAGGCGGTTGTAGCACGAGAATCTTTAGAGAAAACAACAATTTTGTCGCCTTTCGCCATATTCAAATGCACATCTTTAAAAAGCAATTCGCCATCTTGAGAAGCGGATAAGTTTTGTACATTTAATATTTGATCCCCAGCCTCACGTTCCGTTTCAAAAATAATGGCCGGATATCTTCTACTAGAAGGTTTAATTTCATCTAAATTTAACTTCTCGATCATTTTCTTACGAGAAGTCGCTTGTTTAGATTTCGCCACATTGGCACTAAAACGACGAATAAATTCTTCTAATTCGGCTTTTTTCTCTTCTGCTTTCTTATTTTGTTGCGCTTTCTGACGAGCCGCTAACTGACTACTTTCGTACCAAAAGGTATAGTTACCAGAATAGTGTGTAATTTTCGCGAAGTCGATATCCGAAATATGTGTACAAACTGCATCTAAAAAGTGACGGTCATGCGATACTACTAATACCGTATTTTCATAATTTGCTAAGAAATTTTCTAACCAACCAATCGTTTCAAAATCCAAATCGTTGGTAGGCTCATCCATAATCAATACATCCGGATTACCAAATAAAGCTTGGGCTAATAACACACGAACTTTAAGTTTTCCCTCTAATTCGGCCATAGCAGTATAATGATGTTCTGCGCCAATTTCTAAATTTGATAATAAAGAAGCCGCATCACTTTCGGCATTCCAACCGTTCATTTCATCAAATTGCAATTGCAACTCTCCTATTCTATCAGCATTTTTATCATCGTAATCGGCATACAAAGCATCCATTTCTGATTTAATGGCATGCAAGGTTTTGTTCCCAATTAAAACAGTATCTAAAACGGTATACTCATCAAACATGTTGTGGTTTTGGTTTAAAACCGACATACGTTTTCCTGGCTCTAAAATAACACGACCAGAAGTTGGATCCATTTCACCCGCAATTATTTTTAAAAACGTAGATTTACCCGCACCATTAGCACCAATAATTCCATAACAGTTTCCTTGCGTGAACGTAGTATTTACTTCGTCGAATAAAATTCTTTTACCAAATTGTACCGATAAATTAGAAATTGTAAGCATGTATCAAATATTTTTTTTTAATTGGGGCAAAATTAGCAAAAATGTATGACTTTATCTTCATTTTTATTTTATAATTCTGTTCGCTATTTTTAACGCTACCTTAACATCAATACCAAAAGGAATGAAATATATTTGTTTCCTTATATAAAAATAAAGTATGCCTAAAAATTACATCCTATTTAAAATCATTATCTTAACATTTGCCTCAACAGGTCTTTTCTCTTGTAAAGAAGGTCTTATTGGCGGAAATCATGTCGCGTATTTTGGTGGAGAAATAGAAAATCCAAAAAATAATTTTGTGGTTTTCATGAAAAACGACAAAGTTATGGATACTTTTTATTTAGATAAAGACAATCGTTTCTTTCACAAATTTGACTCTTTAACTCCAGGTTTATATAGTTTTAAGCACGATCCGGAATATCAATACGTTTTTTTCGATAAAAATGATAGTATTATGGTTCGATTAAATTCTAACGATTTCGATAATACCTTAATGTATTGTGGTCGTGGGGATGAAAAAAATAATTTTATGATGGAATTATTTTTAAAAGATGCCGAATTAAAAAATAACATGTTCGATATTTATGGGAATGATGAAAGAAAGTTTTCTAAATACATTGACTCTTCGTATCAAACGACTAAAAAATTATATCAGAAAAGAAAATCGTTTATTAATTGGTCGGAAGAATTTGATGAAATTGCACAAGCCAATATTGAACTAAATTATGCGGTAAAAAAAGAAATGTTTCCCATAATACACGAATTCAAAACGGGAAATAGCATCAAAACCAATTTACAGAAATCCTACTATCAATTTAGAAAAAAAATAAATGTAAATCAACCTAATTTGTTGCATTACGCGCCGTTTATCAATTACATGACGAGTATGTTAAACAATATCGTTTTAACCAATAGTAAAGGGAGTTTAGATGATATGAGTTTAGAAAACAACATTAAAAAATTAGAAATTGCCGATACCTTAATTAAAGACCAACACGTTAAAAACTTAGTCGTAAATAACATCGCAAATATGTATTTACTTTCAGATCAGTGCTCGGAAAGCAATGAAAAGTTTTTTAACTTGTATTCTAAAATGGTTACAGACAAAAAACTAAAATCAAAAGTAATGTTAACTGCTAATACCATCAAAAAATTAGGCTGTAGCAAAACATTACCTGAAGTAAATTTGGTTGATACACAAAACAAACCTGTAAAAATTAAAGACCTTATCCGCAAAAAAACAATCATTTACTTTTGGACCAAACAATCCGATTCGCATTCGGTATATTCACATAAAAAAGTGGATGAATTGAAACAAAAATATCCGGACATTCAATTTATTGCCATAAATATTAACAACACGCAAGAAGATTGGACTAAAGAAATAAAAGCCAAAAATTTTTCGAATTCTATTGAAGTAAGAGCGGTTGATTTTGAAGAATTGAAAAACAAATGGGTCATAAACCGAGTATATCGTACCCTGATTATTAACAAAGATCAAACAATTAACAATGCGTTCGTAAGTTTGTTTGATGCGAATTTTGAATCTAACTTGAAGTAATTCTCCAATATAAGCATATAAAAAAAGGCGTTCTATTTAAGAACGCCTTTTTATTTTATAACTTTTGTAAGGTCTTATTTATTTCCTTTTTCATAATCTGCTACAAACTGAGCGATTCCTAAATCGGTTAAAGGGTGTTTTAATAAACCTGTGATAGAAGATAATGGTCCTGTCATAACATCTGCACCAATTTTAGCACAATTGATAACATGCATCGTATGACGAACAGAAGCCGCTAAAATTTGAGTTTCAAATCCATAGTTATCATAAATATCACGAATTTCTTCAATTAAGTTTAAACCATCAGTTGAAATATCATCTAAACGACCTAAAAAAGGCGAACAATAAGTTGCACCTGCTTTAGCTGCTAATAAAGCTTGTCCAGCTGAGAAAATCAAGGTTACATTGGTTCTAATTCCTCTATCCGAGAAATATTTACAAGCCATAACGCCTTCTTTTGTCATAGGTAATTTCACTACAATTTGTTCGTGTAAATCAGCCAATTCTTCTCCTTCTTTAATCATGCCATCTAAATCAAGGGCATTCACTTCAGCACTTACATCGCCATCTACTAAATTACAAATCGCAATGTAATGTTTTAAGATGTTATCTTTTCCTGTTATTCCTTCTTTAGCCATTAAAGACGGATTAGTCGTAACGCCATCTAAAATCCCTAAAGCTTGAGCTTCTGCAATGTCTTTTAAATTAGCGGTGTCGATAAAAAATTTCATATTTGTTTTTATTTAAGTTGTATTTGCTGCAAAATTACAATTTAAAACTGCAATATCAAGGGCTATTATAATTTATAATGATTCATCAGCATTTTCTCGTACACCGTATCTGGAAGAATGCGTTTCAATACTATTGAAAATTTTTGCATAAAAGCCCCAACTTTATAATGTATTTTAGGATTTTTTGTTTCGATAATTTTATGAATCGCTACAGCCATTTCTATTGGATTACTTCCGCCAGAAACATGTTCATTTAACATATCTAATTGTGTTTGATACACTTTTTCATAGGCAGAACCTTTGATAACGGGTGCGTGAAATCTTCGTGAAGCGATATCGGTGGCAAAATCTCCTGGAGCCACATTTGTGATATGAATTCCAAAAGCCTTAGTTTCCATTCGTAATGATTCGGTGATTAGTTCTAAAGCGCCTTTGGATGACGAATATACACTTCGGAAAGGTAAGCCCATATAACCTGCAATGGATGTTATATTGATGATTAAACCTGTTTTTTGTAATCGCATTTGAGGTAAAACAGCTTTCATGGTTTCGATTGGACCAAATACATTCGTTTCAAAATTATTTTTAATTTCTTCTAACGGAATTTCTTCTAACGGACCAGTGATTCCTACTCCAGCGTTATTAATTAAAACATCAATTTTGCCTTCTAATTCTATTACTTTAGCCACACAAGCTGCAATTGAATCTGAATTTCTGACGTCTAAATCGACTAATTTTATTTTTGAGTTTGAGATAGCCGAAGCATTTCTACTTGTACCATACACTACAAATCCTTTTTCTAATAAGAATTCGCCTATGGCTTTTCCAATTCCGGATGATCCACCCGTGATAAGTATGACTTTTTTCATTTATTATAAGGTATATACAGTATGTAATAAAGCTAAAAACATGATAAACATTAGCATTATTAAATTAAAGAAGTAGAAAAAACTAAGTTTGAAAAAAGTTTTAGTTCTAGATTCTTGATAAAATTTTCGATAAGATTTATAGAATATGATTTGTAAAAGTATAAAAATTACAGAATTATACCATTCGGTAAATTCATATCCTAAAAAACCAACAAAAACAGAGATTAATGTTGTAACGGAAAGCAATAATAAAAAGGTGGAGAAAAAGTGAAAGGTGAAAATACCGTGATCAAAAAACCACCATTTCTTTTTATCATGTGTGAGCCATAAACCAAAAGCAAAAAAGGGCATAAAAAAGAAAATCCATTTTGGTAAATTTGAAATGGCTTTATGAAACATCATTTTATAAATTTGACGAAGCGTATACTCTTTATTTAGTTTGGCTATTTTATCATTAATATTTATATCAACCCAAGATTTTGCTTCCCCTTTTTTGGGACTATTCCCAACAAAGGTCACTTTATCATTAAATATGTCTTTTTTGTCAAATTCACTATTTTTAGTTTCAGTTTCCTCTGTTACATTTTTCTCCATATCATGAAAAACAAAGGCATTAAAAACAAAAAACGCAAAAAAGTTGATAAAAATAAAAAGTTTAACTGGCGCCATAAAGGCTTTTCTTTTCCCTTGAAGGTAAATAATTGACAAGGTTGCCGGCGTATAAAACAAATACTTTATAGCTTTCCAAAAACTGTTATCATAATGTACCAAATCCTCTAGAAAATGGGTAAATAAATAATGAAAAGATTTTTTGGTTTCTGTGTTTTCTTGTCCGCAGGAAGGGCAGAATTGTTTATGTACCTCTTCGCCACAATTTTGGCAAGTGGTATCTTCTCTTAATTTTCCGTGACTCATGGTTTTAGTTTTTGTTGTAAATCTAAATAAAAAAAACCGATTCGTAAAATAGAATCGGTTGTTACTTATTTATGATAATGTAATCTTTTAATATACTTTACTTTGACACACAAAATCGGTTGTAGCCACATCAGTTTTAGCTATAGCATTAAATCCACCTTCAATTTCAGTAAAATTTCTATAGCCACGGGCTTGTAAAATAGACGCTGCAATCATGCTACGATAGCCTCCGGCACAATGCATATAAAAATGTTCCTTTGAATTGATTTCATGCATCCAATCATTAATAAAAGATAATGGTTTATTAAAAGCTTCTTCAACATGTTCCGCTTCATACTCACCTATTTTTCTAATATCAATCACTTTACTTTCCCCAATTTTTACTTCCTTTTCAAATTGTGCAGCAGTGATTCTATTCACCGTATCTGTTTCAAAACCTGCTGTTTTCCAAGCTTCAAAACCACCGTTTAAATGACCTAAAATATGATCAAAACCTACACGAGATAAACGGGTGACAGCTTCTTCTTCTTTCCCTAAATCAGTTACTAAAACTATAGGCTGAGTAACATCTGCCAACAAGGCGCCTACCCAAGGTGCAAATTCACCACTGATTCCAATATTTATGGCTTGTGGAATAAATCCTTTAGCAAAATCACCATTATTTCTAGTATCTAAAACTAAAGCGCCAGCTTCTTCCACAAGGGCTTCAAATTCATGTACATCAATAGGTTTTAAACCCGAGTTCAAAATCGAATCAAAACTAGGAATTCCTTTTTTATTCATGGCTACATTCATCCCAAAATAAGCTGGTGGTGGTTGCAAACCATCTAAAACTTCGGTTATAAACTCGTCTTGTGTCATGGTAGCACGAAGCGCATAATTTTTTTCTTTTTGTTCACCTATTGTGGAAACTGTTTCTTTACTCATGTTTTTTCCACAAGCCGATCCCGCGCCATGGGCTGGATATACAATAACATCATCAGCTAAAGTCATTACTTTATTTCTTAAAGAATGAAATAAAATCCCAGCTAATTCGTCTTGTGTCATCGTAGCCGATTTCTGAGCTAAATCTGGTCGACCAACATCTCCAATAAATAAAGTATCTCCTGAAAATAATGCGTGTTCTTTCCCTGCTTCATCTATTAATAAATAACAGGTACTTTCCATGGTATGTCCAGGCGTATGCAACACTTTAATTTTTATGTTTCCAATTTCAAAAATCTGTTGATCTAAGGCTGAAATGATTTCAAATTCTGGATTGGCATTAGGTCCGAACACAATAGCCGCTCCTGTTTTTTGACTCAAATCTAAATGACCTGACACAAAATCAGCATGAAAATGCGTTTCGAAAATATATTTAAGTTGTACGTTATCTTGCGTTAAGCGTTGTAAATATGGAGTAGTTTCACGAAGTGGATCAATTATAGCGGCTTCTCCATTTGAAGTAATATAATAAGCGCCCTGCGCCAAACATCCCGTATAGATTTGTTCTATAGTCATAATTGTTTGCTGTTTTAATCGGTTACAAATTTAAAGGTATTTTTTAAATAAAGTGAGGTTAATTATTATTTCTCGAAAAACGTATCATCACTATGGAAAAACGCAGTCAACCAAATGACACGAGACAAACGCATAATCCAAGGTTGTAGTAAGATTAAGCAAAAGATATTAATAGGCAACCACCAAAATATTTCTTTGTTTTGTAGTGTATAGCCAGTAGCCAAAACCCAAATTGCAAAAGTAACTAAGGAAAAGCCAACCGTTAAACCATAACTCACATAACCCGTTCCTTGAAAAAAGCCGGGTTCTAATTCCGTTCGTTGTCCGCAAACTTCACATCTTTCTACCATTTTATTTCCGTTTGGAAAATGGTACCATTTATTGATAAACAAATTCCCTTTATGGCAACGAGGACATGTAAAAGAAAATAGGTGTTTTAAAAAGGTATACATACTTTTAATTTTCTAACAAAGATAACAGAGCTAGTTGTTTCATACAGTTACAAATGTTACATAACAAAAAAAAATCGATTGTCTAAACAACCGATTTTTTTTAATTACTGATTTTTAGCTAGTAACAGATACTTTTCAATATCAACCACATCCAGTTGATCGTTATAAAATTCGAGTACTAAATTGCCTTCCACATCGAAATACCCAATGGCTGTTTTTTGGTTGGATTTATAAATAAAACTATTAGTTGATGTTTTTCGCAATAAAGCTTTCATTTCCCCTTGCGTAATTTGATACCCTAAGGCATCTAGTTCCAATTTATAAATTTTACCATTAAAAGAATAATAAGCACTTCTGTCAGTACTCACCGTTCGGGTGGTGCCATCTGGATTGGTAATTTTTGTTTCAGTCGTAACCGTTACAGGAGAAGCCACCGTAGGAATATTAATAGAATTCGGATTTTCTTTTCCCAATTCAATTTTTTGATCTTTGGTTACTACTTCTTTTTTTACGGTTTTGTGTACCCCTTCCGAGTCTTTAATAGTAGTGGTTTTAATTTTGGTTTCTGTTTGTGTATTTTGTGCGGAAAGCGTTATGGCGCACAAAAAAGCGGCGGTGGTTAAACTAAATAATTTCATAAGTTAAGTTTTTAAAATTGATATACTCAAAGGTAGTTTTCTTATGAAAGTTTATGTTTTACAATTCTAACAAAACATTATATAATTACCACACAATCATATAAATAGCTAAAATATAGCACAAAAAAAACCGACTCACAGGAATCGGTTTTTATCTTATTTTTTGTGTTTAGAATTTAAAACGAACACCTAAGGCAATATCTGGACCAAAGCTATCATTTCTAAAATCATCTGAATTGAAATAGAGTTCTGGTCTAAAATCTAGAGACAATTGTAAAGGAATATCAAAGTTATATTCAATTCCTAAATCTCCAGCTAATAAAGCGTAAGAACCGCTGTCTTCAACTCCTAGGTTTTTGTAATTTGAATCATAGCTCCATGTTCCTAATCCACCACCTACTCCGGCATACCAATTAAAACCTCCTTCAATATTCCAAACCCATTGGTACAAACCTACTAATTTAACGGCATCTACATTATTACTATTTCTCCAACCTAAATCCAATTCTAATCGATTGTTAGCGGATAAATCTCTTTGATAAGAAAGTTCTCCACCAAAGCCATCGTTATCACCTAAACGTAACCCTAAGGCATTTTTCGAATTGTTTTGTGCTTGTGCGCTAAATGATAAACCGATTATCAAACTAGCTACTAACATGATTTTCTTCATAAGTAAAGTTTAAATTTATTTTAATTTTTAATACGGTAAAGATCTCTATTTAGCCCCTGCCCTACGTTATAGAATTTTCAGAATTCGTTATAGGATTTCAGGGTGTGGGGATTTTAGAGGGAAGAGGGGAACTTATTTAGGATGATCAGAAAATGTAATAATTAATAAATTAGTCAAAACATATAGACTTTTTCTAAGTGTAAATATAATTTCCGAATACTTAAACCAATTAAAAACGTTTAAACCTAATTAAGAAACGTTTAATACTAATTAAGAAATGCTTAAGCCTAATTAAGAAATGATTAAACCTAATTAAAAAATGATTAAACCTAATTAAGAAACGTTTAATACTAATTAAGAAATGATTAAACCTAATTAAGAAACGTTTAAACCTAATTAAGAAATGCTTAAGCCTAATTAATAAATGATTAAACC
>CAZULO010000024.1:18368-21764 GCA_964621245.1 uncultured Flavobacterium sp. | reverse complement strand
AAGTGTGTATCATTGATATTTACGAGCCAAAAATACAATGCTCGACATGCTTACTAATTAGTGCCACTTGCTGTCAAAACCAGTCGACCCCAAATTACTGCCTTGTCAATAATAGAATATTCAACAAGGTTGGCAAAGATACTAATTTTATAAATATTAAAAAGTTTTCTGGCTTTTAATTGTAAATTGTTTTGAGCTAAGTAATTTTGCTTTCATTCCTTCTTTTAATTTTTGTTTGTTAAAAAACGATTTGAACAAATTTTACAACAAAAAAAGAAATAATTTCATAATTCTTCTTAAAATCAACTATAAAACAATTACAAAGTTATGATTTAGTAGTTAAATTGTTATATTTGTAACCCGACTTAAAAAAAAATGTTTAAAAAATGAAATTTGGACTAATTAAAGAAAGAAAAAATCCACCAGATCGAAGAGTTGTTTTTTCACCTTCAGAATTATTGGAACTCACTAGAATGTATCCTCAAGCTTCAGTAAAGATTGAATCTTCTGATATTAGGGTGTTTCCTGATATAGATTATAAGGAAAAAGGATTTGAAATAGTAGAAGATCTGTCTGATTGTGATGTATTATTAGGTGTGAAGGAAGTACCTTTAGATGCGTTACTTCCCAATAAAAAATATTTTTTCTTTTCGCATACCATAAAAAAACAAGCCTATAACAGAAAGTTACTTCAAGCTTGTATCGATAAAAATATTACACTTTTCGACCATGAAACAGTAGTAAATGAGAAGCATACCCGATTAATTGGTTTTGGTCGTTATGCTGGTATTGTTGGTGCTTATAATGGTATTCGTGCCTTTGGACTAAAATTTGAATTATTTCAAATGCCTAAAGCGGAAACTTTAATTAATCAAACAGCGTTACTGTCTCAATTAAAAAAGCTCATTTTACCTTCCATTAAAATTGTACTTACGGGGAAAGGAAAGGTAGCCATGGGGGCAAAAGAAATGTTAGATGGTATGAAAATCAAAGAAGTAAGTGTTGCTGATTATCTTTCTAAAACATATACTTATCCTGTTTATACAATTATTGATGTGGAAGAGTATAATTCCAATGCCAATGGTTTACCTTTTGATAAAGAGGCTTTTTATGCTGATGCCAAAGATTATGTTTCAAATTTTGAGCGTTTTACTAAAGTATCTGATATTTTTATGGCAGGTCATTTTTACGGAAATGGTGCCCCCGTAATTCTTTCGAGAGAAATGTTAGCCGCACCAACTTGTAAAATTAAAGTTGTAGCTGATATTTCTTGTGATATTGATGGCCCAATTGCCTGTACTTTAAGAGCAAGTACTATCGCCGATCCGAATTATGGCTATTTACCAAGTGAACACAAAGAAGTAGATATGTTTCATCCAAGTGCTATTGTTGTAATGGCTGTAGATAATTTACCTTGTGAATTACCAAAGGATGCGAGTGAAGGTTTTGGAGAAATGTTTTTAGAACATGTAATCCCCGCTTTTTTTAATGACGATGCTACTGGTGTTTTAGCAAGAGCAAAAATTACGGAAAACGGCAAACTTACCCCGCGTTTTCACTATTTGCAAGACTATTTAGACGGTAAAGAATAAAGGAAAATCCCAAGAAATTGGGATTTTTTTTGGTTTAATACATCTAGATTAATTAGCATATTTCAAATTAATTAATGTTTTTGAAAACGATATTTAAACTATACATCACTACAACTACAACGATTTCGTTGAAATTAATTTTCAATTTTATAATTTTATGGCATAAAATTTTGTTATTTAGCAATTATCAAATTATAAACTAATAAAACCATAAACTACTCTTTATGAATACAGAAAACAAACAAACCAATTATCCTGCTTTATATACGCTTATTACAGTGTTTTTCTTTTGGGGATTTATTGCAGCTGGTAACAGTATTTTTATACCATTTTGTAAAAATTATTTCTCTCTAGATCAATTTCAATCTCAACTAATTGATTTTGCCTTTTATACTGCTTATTATATTGGTGCATTATTACTTTTTGCTATGGGTAATAATTCAGGTAAGGATATAGTAGGAACTTGGGGGTATAAGAAAAGTATTGTTTATGGATTATCATTTTCTGCTTTAGGAGCGGGTGCAATGATTGTGGCTGTTGAAGCAAGTATTTATGCAGGTATGTTAGTTGGTTTATTTATTGTAGCCTTAGGATTCTCTTTACAACAAACCGCAGCGAATCCGTTTGCGATATTATTAGGTAATCCAAAAACAGGAGCGAGTAGAGTAAATTTAGGTGGTGGAATTAATTCATTAGGAACAACAATTGGTCCAATTTTAGTAGCTTTTGCTTTATTTGGAAGCGCAAAAACGATTTCTGATGATCAAATCAAAAGTTTACCATTAGATAAAGTTGTTATTTTATATCTTGTTGTAGGTTTATTGTTTGTAGGTTCTGCAGCGTTGTTTTATTTTTCGAAAAAAGTTCCTGCAGGAACAGCAACAGAGCCAGTAGAAAAAGCCAATAAAGCTTTAAGGACTTTAGTAGTTATGACGGTTTTACTAGCGGTTATGTTTACTCCAATTTTTAAAAGTTATAAAAGTGAAGAAGCCTTAAAAATTGAATCTTTAACTAAAGAAATCGACAAAGAAAAAGAAATATTAAAGGTAGCACGATTTACTAAAGATGGTTTAAAAGCTCATAATTTGGCTATTAGTAAAAAAGAAGCTGAAGTTCAAACCTTAAAAATTCCATTAGAACAATACAGAATGTTATTTCTTTCCGGTGCATTATTAGTCATTATAGGTGGGATTTTATTTTCATATTTATCAGCTAAGAAAAGTGTAAACGGTTGGGGCGCTATGCAATACCCTCAACTGGTTTTGGGCATGTTAGCCATTTTTGTTTATGTTGGAGTAGAAGTGGCTATTGGAAGTAATTTAGGTGAATTATTAAAGCTAAAAGAATTCGGAAGTATGCAATCTTCAGATATTGCACCTTATATTTCTATGTATTGGGGCGGATTAATGATTGGTCGTTGGGCTGGCGCTATTTCGGTTTTCAACTTACAAGGTACCAAAAAAACTATTGCTTTAGTACTAGTGCCCTTACTTGCTTTTGCTATTATTTTAGGTGTAAATATCATTTCTGGAAAAGATATGAAGCCTTTATATTATTATGTAGTTTGTATTTTAGTGCAAATTATTGCTTTCTTTTTAAGTAAAGATAAACCAGCAAGGACTCTTATGATTTTTGGTAGTTTTGGAATTATAGCTATGTTAGTAGGCTTGTTTTCCTCGGGAACAATTGCAATTTATGCCTTTTTAGCGGGTGGATTAGCCTGTAGTATTATGTGGCCAGCTATTTTTAGTTTATCTATTATTGGCTTAGGAAAATATACGTCACAAGGTTCAGCTTTTTTAGT
>CAZULO010000024.1:15090-18268 GCA_964621245.1 uncultured Flavobacterium sp. | reverse complement strand
GTTGGAAACTTTTTATTTTTCAGAATCGAAATGGAATACAAAGTTATCAGTGCGATTACAGCTATTGCAGCAATAATGTAAGCCAACGAAAAACTACTGTGTTCGGTTATAGATATCAATAAAGTATAAAACATAATCAAGGCAATTCCAATCATAGAATATTGAAAAATATGAATGTTTATTTTACTTATGGATTGAATTAAAAAGAAAATTAAAAACGTCAATCCAATTACTAAAAAACCATATTTACTGGCACGTTCGTTTTGTTGGTATTCGTCAACCGGTGTAATGAAATCTGTTGCAAAAGCATAATTGGATAAATCTGGTAAGTTTTCAAAATATTGTTGACCAAATGGTCTGTTGAAATGTAATATTTTCCAATTGGCTTTAAATCCGTCAGCTTTAATTTCTCGTGAAGTAGGAGAAAAGTTCCCATTGAAGTTTGGCGAATTCCAATCCGAGGTCATTTTAGAATCCGTTGTTTTTCCGATAGGTACAATTTTAATTTGTTTACTTCCATTAAAAGCAATATCAAAACTAAAATTACTTGAATTAGTAATCGATTTATAATCAAAAGTTGTAGATTCTAACGATTGAATACTGTCATTATTATCTGAATTTACAGGTTCAAACTTAAAGCTTTGGTTTCCGAATTTGATTTTCACTTCATCTTTCAAACTTTTTAAATTGGTAGTTCGAATGATAATTTTCGCTTGATTCCAATATATATTCGCATCAGGAATATTTCGTAATTGAAAATTGGGTTGCGCATACGAACCTATAAAATTCATCTTTGTTGAAAATACATTTGATTTGAAAATACCGCGTTCTAAAGGTTTTTCCATAGTTACAGTGACCGTATTATTCAATTCTTCTGGAAAGAAATACGCAAAATTAGATTTTCCTGAAACTGTATTTTTGTAGGGAATTTTTAAAATCGGACCGTAAACAAAAACTCCGCCACCCCATTTTGAGGTTGTTTCTGAAACCACTTCTTTTTGTCGCATACTTCTCTCTGTAATTAAATTTTGTACGAAGTAAAGCGGTATTGATAAAACTAATGTAAGAAAGCCAACCATCATCATTTTTGCGGTAGACGATTGAAAAAGCGTTTTGTTTTCAGTTTGATCTGGTGTTCTACTGTTGATTTCCATAATTTTAATTTTTAGGTTATTGTTTTTGATTTTTGAATTTGAAATTGTCTTTATTTTGCTTCCAATAATAAAAGAGGACATAACTTATCAGGATTATTATACCAAGTTGAAGTGTATATAGGATAGTTTCGAAACTAAAAAGAGCATAAATAGATTTATAAACAAGCTCTAAAGGTTTAGATATAATATCCCAACTATTAAAGCGTAAAACTCTTCCTAAATAAATTCCAAAAGCCGATAAAAAACTGAGGTTAATTATAAAAAAGTTTCCTGCTTTTGTACCATATTTTGCAACTGTTACTTGATGCATCTGATGAAGAGAGAGCCAACCAATATAAAATCCCACAAAACTGAAACTCGATATAATGAGCAGATCTAAGCCAAATTGAAAAGTGCTTTTGAAATGTAAATGTGTAAAATCGGTTAGAATGTAAAAGGTGTTTGGAATAAACAAGAACCAAACTATTACATAAATGGTATTTTGAATTTTTTTGCCTTTTTCGAAGAAGTTATTATGAATGCTTGTCGATAGAAAATAAGGAATTAGAGCTAAAAACAAATTCCAAATTAGAAATAATAAATACATGGAATGTGTAATTTTTACTCGAAGCAACAATAAGGTAATAGCAAGTAATGATACGAACCAAACCGCAGTATCCTGTTTGCGATTTAAAATGTAAAGGGTGATGATTTTGTTCATTTAGATTGGTTTTAAAAATTTATTTCTTCGATAACCACATAGAAAAGCATAAAGCTATTGGTACGTTAATTAGTAATATCCCTAAATTTTGTATGTAAATCTTCCTGTATTTATCTGAAAATATTACGCAAAATGTAGTAATGGTAAATAGTATAGCATTTAAAGCAATCGCAAAAAACGTGTAGTAAAGTCCTAATATGATTGCGCCATTATTATCACTAAATAGATAAAGAAGGAAAATTAATGTCCCAAGGCTAAAAGAGAAAATGGTGCAATATTGACAACCTATTTTCATGTCTTGGTAGTATGTTTCTGCAAATTTTTTCATTTTTTTTTATTTGATATTGAAGATGTATTGAATTTCTGTCAGTGGTAGATGTAATATTTTGGAAAAATCTAAATGGTAAAATTGTTGTGCGTTTTTTCCTTTTTTATAGGAATTATAAAATTTTTTATAGTTTGTTGGGTAAAAGAATATTCCAGTTAGTAGTACAATAAAAACAAATGGACTTCTTTTTCCATTTCCTAGCAAATAAAACTGCATTTCAATTTCGTTTACAACTGTAATTCCAGTATTTGTTAGTACATGATACACATCGTGTTCTTCTAATTTTTCTTGGATAGCATAGTTATGAGAGGTTAAAAATCTTCCGAGTTTGTTTCCCAAAGTCTCTTCTTTATGATTTAGATAATCAGAAAGTGTTAATTCCCAAGCTTTTGCTTCTGTTTTAAAAAAGTGTTCGTAGGGAACTTTTATCGTTTTGTAAAGTTTTTCAATTATATAATCTTTCATAATATTTAAATTTAAAGTACTTTGATTTTCAAAGTAAAAAGATAAAAAAATAGTATTATTTTGTTTTTAATAATTTTTCTAATGCTGCAATATGATCTTGAAAGGCTTTTTTGCCAATAGGAGTCATGCTGTATTTGGTGTTTGGTTTTTTACCGATAAATTGTTTTTCAACTGAAATAAATTCATCAGTTTCTAAAGCTTTAATGTGACTGGCTAAATTTCCATCAGTGGCACCCAAAAATTCCTTCATCGTGTTAAAATCTACAGATTCATTCACCATCAAAACCGACATAATTCCAAGTCGTATTCTGTGATCAAAAGCTTTGTTGATATTTTGGATGATGTTTTTCATGGGTTTAGGCTGAACTTATTTCAGTATCTTTTAATTGGTCTTGGCAAAAGTATTAATAATTATCAAATACGGTTTCTACTACTTCAGATTCGTATACTTGTGAGGGAGCGATTACTTTTTCGTGGTAAGGAATGTTTTTACCATAACGTTGTTTCATAATGCTTTGTACAACTGGATTA
>CAZULO010000024.1:0-14990 GCA_964621245.1 uncultured Flavobacterium sp. | reverse complement strand
AACTGGATTAGAATTAACAAATGCTATTATGAAAAACAACCCAGCAATTAGTAAAATTGGTATTACTATTTTTTTCATATTTCATTTAATCAATTGGTTTCCATATTCCTTTAGTAAAGAAAACATTTTTATATTTTTCAGATTCAAATACATAATAAAAACTCCATATTTCTCTGTATAATGTTGGATTTTCTTGTAGTATGTGAAATTTCGGTTCTTCTATTTCTATTTTTAAATGCGGACTATTACCATATTCTGTAAATTTTACTTTTCCTTCTATTGTTTTTAAAATATTTTCTTTTTCAGTAATATAAAAGAATATTTTATTGTCTTCTGTGATTTTGAATCTGTAGTGATTGTATTGCCAATCAGCTTGTTTTCCTGCGCATTTTTCTCTGTCAATTATGTATTCGCCATAAATATCATCTTTCTCAACTTCTTTTTTTGATGTAAAAAAAGATAAAATGGCTAATAAAAAAGGTATTGAAAAGAAAAAAATCCACAGACCGATGTTTAAAATTTTAAATATTTTTTTCTTAAAAATCAATTTTAGAATAAATAAAAAAATGGATAGTATTAAAAATAAAATAAATAAAAAAGCAAGTCCAAATAACCACATACTTATTTTCTATCATATTTAAACCACATCATTCCGCCATAAAAAATATGACAAACTCCAAAACCTAAAGCGGCAAATAATAAACCATAACCCACAAAAAAGGTACTTGTAATACCTAATACAATCATTGTTATACCTAAATACCTAACATCTCCCAAAGTATACTTACTTGCATTAACACAAGCTAAGCCATAAAATAGTAAAGTTAATGGAGTTAATAAAATGAAGATCTCTTTTTCGATTAAATATAAACCCATATAGCCGCCAACAGCCAGCGGAATCATAAAATTAATGACTAAGCGCTTTGATGTAGCATTCCAAATGGTATCATTACTTTCTTTTGCTTTTTTTATACTCAATAGAATTCCAGTTACAATAGATAAAAGTAATACGGATACTGCAATTATAAACAATTTAATCACTGTATTTTCAGAAAGTATCAGATTGGTATAATTATCTGATACATTTGAGTCTACATAAATGGTTTTGTAGGCCATAAAAGCTCCAATCAACGCATAAATACCAGCCAATACACCAGATAAACCACTCAAAGAAATGAACTGAGAACTTTTACTCATCATTTCTTTAATGTCTTTTAAGTCGTTTAAATAATTCTTTTCTTCCATTTTTAAAGTGCTTTGAAATACAAAGTAATTAATTAAATTCTAATTGAGCAAGTTTTTTTTATTATTTTTGAATGAATTTTATTTTTAATGAAACCAGCTGAACTTTATATTTTAAATCAATCCAAACAATATCAAGAGATTATATATTATGTTTGTAGTGTGATTGAGCAAGAATTTCCAGAAGTTGAACTACTTTTTAAATGGAAGATTCCGTTTTACTATGTTGCGAAAAAGCCGTTTTGTCATATTAATGTGAGTCAAAAAAAGAAATTTGTAGACGTAGCTTTTTTTTACGGTAAGGAACTAATTAAACATGATACATATTTAAATTCTGAAGGAAGAACTCAAATTAAATCGTTGAGATATTTTGAATTAGATAGTATTCCTGATTTTGTTTTAAGAGAAATCGTTCAAGAGGCTAAACTAAGATATAAAAAAACGTGACAAGTACATCTTATCACGTTTTTCTTTTTTCTTAAAAAAACTTAAAGTTTAAATATTCCGCCAACGGCTAAAATACTTTGTATAAACCAAAAGTTTTGTTGGGCTTTATCTGATGCAGATTTAGTTGTTCTTATATTGTTCATTTCAATATATCCTCCTTTTAATTCGGTTTGAATAAAGAAATGTTTGAAAAAAGTGATGTTTAATCCTGCTTTGGCAGATATTCCGAATCCCGCTACATGGAATTCATCATTACGATCTTTTCCTAACAAACGGGTATTTGTTTTAGGTAATAAGACACCAGCTCCTAAGCCTTCAGATAAATTAATTTGTATTTTATCACTATTCCAAGACTTAAAAAGTTTGGATGAAATGTCATCCACACGTGTAATTTCTGTATTAATATAATTTAAGCCATCCGTGTGTTCAAAAGTTAAAAAGGGTGGAGGTGTATCGGTATCATCTGGTGTGTAATTGTCGCCAAAATTTACGGGTGTTTGATTGTATATGCCATTATATAAAGCACCATTATCTGAAGGATCTAAATTGATAGTACCTGTAACTTTTGCTGTTTGATATTGATCAAATACATATTTCATATGGTCAAAACCAACAGAAATATTATAGTGATCAGAAATAAAATACCCCATTCTCAAGTTCGTTTGCGGAATAGTCATCCTTGCTGGATTTATGTAATCAATATGATACCCTTTTGGTTTATCATGGGCAGTAGCGTCTTCAATGATAAAGTCGTAGTTAGTTCCCGAAAATCGGATGTCTGATTTACTATAACTTTCTCTGTTTCCACCCCAAAATACAAAAAATTTACCTTTGTTATGTGCGGTGTATTTTTCATTTGAAAGTGGTGCTATTGTAGTGTTTTCTGTTTGCGCGTTACTTGTTAAGGCGATTAAAAAAAGAACAAGTAGTTGAATTTTTTTCATTAAATGGGGTCTTAAAATTGATTTATGGTTTGTCTGATAGCGACTAATTTAGTCATTAAACCTTCAAAATAGTCTAAATGCAACATATTTGCTCCGTCTGATTTCGCATTAGCTGGGTCAAAATGAGTTTCAATAAAAATACCATCTACTCCAGTAACAATACCTGCTTTGGCTATCGTTTCGATCATATCAGGTCTTCCACCAGTAACTCCACTAGTTTGATTTGGTTGCTGTAAAGAATGGGTTACATCTAATACGGTTGTTCCAAATTCTTTCATGGTTGGAATACCTCTAAAATCTACAATCATATCTTGGTAGCCGAACATGGTTCCTCGATCTGTGATCATGAAATTATCGTTGCCACAATCTTTTACTTTTTGTGCGGCGTGTTTCATGCTTTCCGGACTCATAAATTGTCCTTTTTTCAAATTAACTGTTTTACCAGTTTTGGCTGCAGCCACTACTAAATCGGTTTGACGTACTAAAAAGGCAGGAATTTGTAACACATCTACAAAAGCAGCGGCCATTGCAGCATCTTCATTGGTGTGAATATCAGTTACTGTTGGAACCCCAAATTCTTTAGAAACTTTTTCTAATATTTTTAGCGCTTTTTCATCTCCAATTCCAGAAAAACTATCAATTCTTGAACGGTTTGCTTTTTTGAAACTTCCTTTAAAAACGAAAGGAATTTGTAAATTATCTGTAATAGTAACTAATTTTTCAGCAATTCGTAAAGCCATTTCTTCGCCTTCAATGGCGCATGGTCCAGCTAATACAAAGAAATTCCCGCTATCTAAGTGTTTTATTTGAGGTATGTTATTTAAATTCATAAGTTGTGAAGTATTTGTTTTTTTACTGCTGCAAAGGTAATTAAAGTTAAAGATTTAGTTGTTAGATGCTTCTGTTTTTTTTATGGTAAATCCTTTCAAACACATAACCTTTCCTTTTTCAAATGTATTAATGTATATCTTTTTAGTAATGTTTGTACCTTCTAAATAGATTTCATATAAATCTAATGTTCCGGCTCCCATTTTATTGTTTTTGCTAGGGAAAGGGCAACAGGTTTCAATTAATTTATAAGATATATTTTCACCATTAGGACCTTTTATCGCATTAAAATAGCGAGTTACATTAAAATTATTACTGTTTTCGTATTGTGAAAAGCCTAAATTAACTGGGTAAAATTCACTGTAACCGTATTTTAAATCCGAGGCTGTTTCAGTTAATACAAACTGCTTTCCTAAAATTTGAGGTAAAGTGGCCGTTGGATCAATATTTTGAATCGTGTTTTTTGTGCTAATACAACACAAGTTGATTAGACATAGTAACAAATAAATTAATTTTCGCATGGTGTTTATTTTTTAGTTTTTAAGAGTGCTGCGGCTCCGGCTGCAAAAAGTATACCAAAAGAAAAAGTACCAAATGAAGCAAAAAGCATATAGGTGGTTTTATTAAATAAGGCTTGTGCATTTTCAAGTTTCATGCCTTGTGCAACTGAATAGGAAATCATGTTAACTAAAAAAGAAGAATTAACATATTTTAAGGAAAAATAGATAGCAAAAGGGGTTAATATCATGCTAAATAATGCTAAAATTACACCAGAAAGCAGACCTTGTTGCCAAGACATGATACCATTAAAGAAGTTTTTTTTCTTATCAACCAAGAATAAAACATATAGAATAAATATAAAAATGTAAATGAAATTTGTGAAAAAAGGATGGTCTGCAATATTTTTGTCATGATAGCCTAAATATTTTTCAAGTTGAAACCACATGATTCCTAAAAAAGTATAGTATATTGCCCATTTAAATTCTATTTTAAATTTACTCATTTTGTGTATCTTTGAAGTCGTTTAAAATGTTTGCAGCAGCAAACAATAGTTAAATTTTGATTTTACCTTTATCAATAAATATTAGGTTGAAATCGGTAACAAATATAAATAATATTTAGAATATATGGAAGTAATTCAAGGTACCTGGCATTGGGCCATTTCAGGTTTTTTAATCGGGCTCATTATGTTGGTGTTAACGTATTTTGGAAAAACATTCGGGATGTCATCTAATCTTCGAAATATGTGTAGTATGACTTTTGCTAAACGAAATATCGAGTATTTTAATTTCGATTGGAAAGCACAAAAATGGAATTTATCAGTAGCTTTAGGTGCCGTGGTAGGCGGTTTTTTAGCATCTTATTTTTTAATGGATTCTGATGATATACTACAAATTAATCCCAAAACTATTGTTCAATTACAGCAATTACATATTGATGCACCAGATGGGAAATTAGGTCCGGATGCTTTGTTTAGTTTAGAAAAACTGTTCACTATCAAAGGCTTTTTTGTTTTATTAATCGGCGGATTTTTGATTGGATTTGGTACGCCTTACGCAGGTGGTTGTACTTCGGGACATGCGATTTCAGGTTTAAGTAACTTGCAAGTACCTTCTTTAATTGCAGTAATTGGTTTTTTTCTGGGCGGATTGCTTTCGGCTCATTTTTTAATTCCATTAATTTTTGGATAATATATCGTTTATGAAGTTGATCAAGTTTTTTTTAGTAGGTATAGTATTTGGAGTAGTTTTAACCAAAGCTGAGGCAGTTTCTTGGTATAGGATTTACGAAATGTTTATGTTTCAAAGTTTTCACATGTACGGAATTATTGCTACAGCCATTTTTGTAGGAGTGACCGGAATTTATTTAATTAAGAAAAAAGAAATCCAGGGTTTTAAAGGCGCTGCAATTGATATTCAGGACAAACAATTCTCTTATTCCAGATATATTATTGGAGGTACGATGTTTGGAATGGGCTGGGGTTTAGTGGGTTGCTGCCCAGGTCCAATTTTTATTTTAATTGGAAATGGAGTTTTATCTATTTCTGTAGTTTTATTAGGCGCTTTATTAGGAACTTATATTTATGGAATTTTTAAAAATAAATTACCACATTAGTAGTGTTTTTTAAATTTTGTTGTATATTCGTCAAAACTTTAAACTACTAACATGAAAAAACTAACTATTTTAGCTTTTTTTGTTGCGATTTTATCATCATGCAACAACGACGACACAACAACAACGGTTACTGAAAATCCTACAATTGTAGGGAAATGGGAATTCTCAAAAGAAGGAACACTAAATAGTAACGGACAAGAAGTTATGGAAAACTACATAAATGAATGTAGTACCAAAAAAGATTATATTCAATTTTTAGAATCGGGAGTGTATAATGATTACTTTTATGGAACCAATTGTGCTGAATTAGTAGATACTGGTAACTGGACTAAATCGGGGAATATGCTTACTAATGTTACTGAAAATGAAACTGTAGAAATTTTAGAGCTTACAGCTACTTCTCTTAAGATAAAAGCAGTAGATGGTTCGGATGTGTATATTACTCAACTTATCAAAAAATAAATTGAAATTATTTTAAAATTAAAAAGTCGAAAATTAAATTTAATTTTCGACTTTTTTTTATATGATTACTGCACTTAAACCCGCATCTTGCAGGGAAGTGCATTGTGGCTTAAGTTTAGATAATTCTCCTGTTTTTACGGTACATTGCCCTTTGTAGTGAACTAAAATGGCGCATTGTTCGGCTTGTTCCCAAGTATGGTCGCAAATTTTGACTAACATTTCAATTACATGATCAAACGTGTTGACATCATCATTGTATAAAACAATTTCGTTATTTACGCCAACGGCTTCTTCAACTAATACTTCTTCTAGTGTTTCTGTTAATGTGCTCATAACTAATAATTTATTGTGGTGTAAAATTACTAATTTTTTATAATTTATGTTAGTTCAATTTATGTTTTTCATCTTTTTGATTGATTTTCTTTTCTCATTTTTTATTGAGAGAAGAAATTTAATCTAGAAGTATAATTGTTCTCGATACAAAATTGTTCACAAACTCACAATTTCACTCGAACTGACGAAACGAATTATTTTTTTGTGTATTTCAAACCTAACCAATTATTTCTTTCTTTCTTCGATTCAAAAGTCAGCCCTAATTTTTCACAACATTCGTTGATAGCTTCAAAATCTTCTGTATAAAATCCGCTTAATAATAAAACTGAATGGTCATTCATACAGTTTACATAAGTTGCCATGTCATTTAATAAAATGTTTCTATTGATATTCGCAATAAACACATCGTATTTCTGACCGTCATTTAACCAAGAAGCATCGCCTTCATACACTGAAATATGTTTGCAATTATTACGCTCAGCATTTTCAATGGAGTTTAAGTAACACCAATTGTCAATATCAACCGCATCAATTGGAAGTGCGCCTTTCATTTCTGCCAAAATGGCTAAAATGGCAGTTCCGCAACCCATATCAATGGTTTTTTTATTCGTTACGTCTAATTCTAATAGATGTTGAATCATCATGTGTGTCGTTTCGTGATGACCTGTACCGAAACTCATTTTTGGTTCAATTACGATTTCATACTTTGCATTAGTTGCTGGATGAAAAGGGGCGCGAACATGACAAATTCCATCTACATCAATAGGAGAGAAGTTCTTTTCCCATTCTTCGTTCCAGTTTACAGGCTCTATTTCATTGGTAGTGTATGAGATTTTGAAATTTTCATTTGTAAGGATTTCAATTTCGTTTAAAATATTTTCAGACCAAACGTCTTTTTGAACATAAGCTGAAACACCTTCTTGAGTTTCTTCAAAGCTTTCAAAAGCCGTTTCTTCTAGTTGAGCAATTAAAATTTGTGAACCCAATTCTGCTGGTTCAATTGTAAAATGGTATGCGATATAGGTATTTGCCATTCGAGGTTAAATTTTAGTCATAAAAAAATAGGAAGCAAAATTACTACTTCCTATTTTAATATTTGAGTTTTTAATTAATATAATTTTGGAAACTTGCTTGGATTTGATTCATTCATCATTTCGTACACTTTTTCAAAAATATCTTCGGCACTTGGTTTAGAGAAATAATCACCATCTGTTCCATAACTTGGGCGGTGCGCCTTAGCTGTTAAGGTTTGTGGTGCGCTGTCTAAATGTTTGTACGCGTTTTGATTTTCAATAATTTCTTGTAAAATGAAAGCACTTGCTCCACCTGGAACGTCTTCGTCAATGACTAATAAACGGTTGGTTTTTGCTACTGATTTTACGATATCGTGAGAAATATCGAATGGTAATAAACTCTGAATGTCAATAATTTCAGCATCAATTCCGTTTTCTAATAATTCTTTTGCGGCTTGTTCTACAATTCTTAAAGTGGAACCGTAAGAAACTAAGGTGATATCTTTTCCTTCTTTGATGGTTTCTACTACACCAATTGGCGTTTGGAATTCCCCTAAATTCGTTGGCATTTTTTCTTTTAAACGGTATCCATTTAAACATTCAATTACTAAAGCAGGTTCGTCAGTTTTTAATAGCGTATTATAAAAACCTGCCGCTTTGGTCATGTTTCTTGGCACCAAAACGTGAATACCACGAATTGCATTTATAATCATTCCCATTGGAGAACCAGAATGCCAAATACCTTCTAAACGGTGTCCACGTGTTCTGATAATTAATGGTGATTTTTGACGTCCATGCGTTCTATATTGTAGTGTAGCTAAATCGTCACTCATAATCTGAATGGCGTATAACAAATAATCTAAATATTGAATTTCAGCAATAGGACGTAATCCACGCATTGCCATACCAATTCCTTGACCTAAGATTGTTGCTTCACGAATACCAGCATCTGAAACACGCATTTCTCCGTATTTTTCTTGCATGCCTTCTAAACCTTGGTTTACATCACCAATGTTTCCAGCATCTTCTCCAAAAATTAAAGTTTCTGGATAGGTTGCGAAAATTTTATCAAAGTTATCTCTTAAAATTAAACGGGCATCTACTTCTTCTGCTGCATCGTCATAAATGGCTTTAACTTCTGTAGTTGAAGCAATATTTTGGTTCGATTCTGAAAATAAATGTGAACTGTATTTAGGTTGAATTCTTTCTATAAAGTTAGAAATCCAAGTCGCTAAAGTCGCTCTGTTATCTCCAGAAAGCATTCTTAACACTTTTCTAGCAACAACTAATAAATCTTTTCTGATTGGTTCTTTAATCGCAGCAATATCATTCGCATATTTTTCAATGAAAACTTTATTTTCAGAGTTTTGAGCGACTTGATTTAAAATAGCAACTGTAGCCGCTTGATCTTCTTTAATTGCTGTTAAATAATTCGTCCAAGCTTCTTTTTTTCCTACTAATACTTCTCTTTTGGAGGCTGCTTCAATATCGTTTAATTCTTCTTCTGTAGCGATATTGTTCTCTATCATCCACTTTTTCATTTGCGCCACACAGTCAAATTCTGCTTCCCACGCCAAACGTTCTGCATTTTTGTAACGCTCGTGCGAGCCTGAAGTGGAATGACCTTGAGGTTGTGTTAATTCGTTAACGTGAATTAAAACAGGAACGTGCTCCGTTCTAGCGACTTCTGCAGCTTTTTGGTAGGTGTCTACTAAAGCAGGGTAATCCCAACCTTTAACTCGGAAAATTTCGTAACCGTTGTTTTCCTCGTCACGTTGCAAGCCTTTTAATATTTCAGAGATATTTTCTTTTGTAGTTTGATATTTCGCGTGCACTGAAATTCCGTATTCGTCGTCCCAAACACTCATTACCATTGGAACTTGTAACACTCCAGCAGCATTCATGGTTTCGAAAAATAAACCTTCTGAAGTTGACGCGTTTCCAATTGTTCCCCAAGCTACTTCATTTCCTTTAACAGAAAAATTGTTTTCTGCTGGAATTTCGGTAACGTTTCTATATATTTTTGATGCTTGAGCCAAACCTAATAAACGAGGCATTTGCCCAGCAGTAGGAGAGATATCAGCACTTGAATTTTTTTGTTTGGTTAAGTTTTTCCAATTACCATTTTCGTCTAATGAATGTGTTGCGAAATGCCCACCCATTTGACGACCCGCACTCATCGGATCAAAATTAATGTCAGAATGACCATATAAGCCAGCAAAAAATTGAACGATAGACAATTCACCAATAGCCATCATAAAGGTTTGATCGCGGTAATATCCAGAACGGAAATCACCATTTTGAAACGCTTTCGCTAAGGCCAATTGAGGAACCTCTTTTCCATCGCCAAAAATACCAAACTTGGCTTTTCCTGTTAGTACTTCTTTTCTACCAAGAAGACTACATTCTCGACTAATTGAGGCTATTTTATAATCGGTTAAAACTTCTTTTTTAAAATCTTCAAAAGATAATGTTTCTGCAGTTTTTGATTTGCTCATAATTAAAATATGCTTTGATACAAATTTATATATTTTATTGCAATATTTTCATTTGAATGTAATTTTTATGAATAATGTATAATTTTATCCTCTTTTAAGTAAAAATAGTGCAGTGAAATTGGTAAATGTTACATAATATATAGGAATAATGTAAATTTATTGTAATTTAGAACCATCTTCTAGTAAATAATGAAGTTAAAGTTTTAGGGCTTAAGGTGATAATAAATCGAATTCGTTCTCCATAGTTTTTATTATTTAGTTCAAAACCATTTGAAGAATAAACGGGGAAAAACAATTCGAAATAATCTTGTACTAAATTCAAATGTACGCCACTGTCGTAAATATATTTCGGATTAATTCCTTGATTTTTATAGGTTCCAGCATCACCGTAAATTTCAATCCAATTCCAAATATTAAAACTCGCATTTACAGTAAAGATGTATTGATTGGCAAATCGGGTATCAAAAATCGACTTGAATGCGCCTTCTGCATTGACAAATTGTCGGCTAAACAATCCAGTACTTTCACTACGTCCAATTAAAGCATAATCAAATAAGTAATCGGATGGGCGATCAATTCCGAAACTGAAAAAATTATTGTTTGATGGGTTAGAATTATGCGTAAAAAATCCACCAAAAGCCCTCAGGTTAATGTATCGGTTGTTTTCAAACAGTTTTCTGTACTGAATTTGTCCTGAAACTTTTCCGAATGAATTTGCTACTTGTACATCGCCACCATAAGAAAATTGCTCTATTAATTCGCTAGTACCATAAGCGTATCTCAAATTAAAAATGGAATAATTTTGCGTATTTTTAGTAGTTACAAAATTAGATTTTTCTCGGTTTACATACACTTGTCTAATCGTAAGTCCTTCACCTTCGTTTTTTCTGAAATTTGGATTTCTAAAACGGAAATTTAAACTAGGTGTGATTTTAGTATAAAAAGCGTCAGGCGCATAATGTAATCGGGTACCTGATAGTCCGTATCTGGTATTAAAATGCGTACTATTTCTTCGTTGATGATTGAATACAAATGCAGCACTTCCTGCTATTGTACTTGTTTTTGTTGAGAAATTTGGTGTGATATCATAAATAAATGGTTTGTCGATAATAGATTTATTGTTGAATTTCATTCCTAAAAGTAAACCATCATATAAATTGAATTCTACCGTTGGAACGAAAAAAATTTGATTGTATTTTGCGTTTTCAATATCTTTAAAGAAGGCAAATTTTAGTTTTCTATTTCCTAACCATCTGTTTTTTAATGAATAGCTATTGTTATTGTTGTTAAGTTCCGGAATTTCATAGTTAGCGTTTAAAACTAATTTGGTGATGCTGTCGTTTTTTAAGGTATAAGTGAATGTTTTAGTTTGATTTTCAATCCAATTTGTACTCACTATTTTATTTTTATTAAATGCATAAATGGAAACAGGGACTTTCGCATCTCCAACATTTTTTAGGGTAATTTCAATAGCATCGTTTTTTCTTTTAGCTTGTGTAATTTTATAATCAATTTTGTTTCTGGAATAAATCAGTTCGTCGAAAAACCAATTTAAATTTTGGTTTGATTTTTTTTCTAAAATTTCTCTAAACTCTTTAGTAGAGGTGTTATTTTTTGCGTTTAGATTTATAAAATCTCTCATAGCATGCTCTACAATTTCATTGCCAAGATATTTGTTTAAGTAGTGAAGGGATAGTCCAGATTTAAATTTTCCTGCGATTCTTTCATTAAATTTAATTTGTGTGTTTTTATCCGTTCCTACGGGTTGATCAATGTTTTTTCGGGCCATTAATAAATAGTTGTAAATGAATTGTTCGGTGAAATCCATGTTGATCAATTTGTAGCCTTTAAGTAATTTAAAACGAGATAGTTTTCCGAAAGCTTTGGCATCGGGGTAATTTTCATCAATATATTTTTTGATGTAATAATGTTGTATTCCTTCAATAATCCAATGGTCTTTTCTGAAATTAATTTTTAAATTGGCAGCTAGAAAATTATTTAAATAAGTTTTTAAGAATTTTAATTCGAAAACAAAATCATCGTTAAAGGGAGAGATAAAAGAAGGCAATTCATTTAAACCATAAAACGCTTCTCTATCATAATCTTCCTGGGAAACTATAATTTTTTCTTGTTGTGAGGAACCTATTTTTTCTGATACATAATTCGTGATTTTATCTATAATTAATACTTTATAATAGATAGGTACATCTTTAATTTTTAGATTGGTCACTACATTAACTTTATCATTTTTAAATTCTTCATAACTGTTTTTTTTCTCTAAAACGACACAAAAATTTGTGCGAGATTTTCCTTCTAATGTTGTAGCAGTTGTTTGGGATTGACTGGTATTTAAATCAGAAGAAACAGACCATTTTTCATGATTTAAATGCACAGTATAATCAGAGATTTCCGCAGTTAAATCGTCACTGTTTTCTTCACTTTGAGGTGTGTTTTGAAAGGATGATAAAGTTAAAAAATTATATCTTAAGATGATTTTATTTTCTGAAAGGCCATATTTAGTAAATTTCGCATTTGGAATAGTTAAGTTATAAGTCAGTTGAATAGTTGTACTTTCTCCAACAGCCAAAGGTCTGTCTAATTGCACCCACAAAATATCTACTTGATCGGTATTTCTGTAGTACTTTAACGGTTGTGTCGTTTTATTGGTGCAAGTTAAGATTTGAGTTTCACCACGATCTACCTTTTTTGATAAATGAAAACTTCTATTAAATTCATCTGAAAATTTACGAGCCAGTGCCGATTTTTTACTTGAAAAAGCATGATTCCAATCATTTAAGGCTACTTCTGTTAGTGTTTTATTTGTCGTATTTGTGAACTGTATTTGCTCACTAACTTCTATTCTTTTTCCCGTTTCATTTATTTTGGCATCAATTACAATTTCTGTTTGTCCAAAAGAAATTGCGGTCCATACTAAAAATGCGATAATGTTTATTTTTGTCATCCTTTTCCTAATCGTTCTTTACATCACAAAAAAACATATATTTTCATAAGTTTTTATCGTAATAATGACTAATTTTGTTACTTGCCCTAAATATATGTAAAAATGAAATTAAAATTACATTACTTCATCATTTTATTGACTTCTTGTTATTCTTTTTCTCAAGTAGTGATTAATGAAATTGATCCGGATACCCCTTCAACCGATCAAAAAGAATTTATTGAACTCCATTCTTCGGCTTCCAATTTTTCACTGACGGGTTATGTTTTGGTTTTTTATAATGCTACAAGTACTAGTCCTTATGGCGGAACATTAAGCTATAATGCTATAGATTTAGATGGGTATGTAACAGATATTAATGGGAATTTTTTAGTTGGGAATGTTTTATTAGATCCGGCTCCGGGTTTATCTATGTTAGATGCTACGTTACAAAATGGTCCTGATGTTATAGCATTATATTTGGGAGATGCTTCTAGTTTTCCATTAAATACACCCGTAACGGCGTCAGGTTTAGTGGATGCAATTGCTTATTCTAATAATGCTACGAATCAGCCATCAGCTTTAATGTCGGCTTTAGGTTTAACGGTTTGTGTGAATGAAAATGCTACTTCAAACGCAGCAAATCATTCCATACAAAGAAAAATAGATGGTACTTATGAAGTAAAAGCACCCACACCAGGCATGAATAATGATGGAACTGGCGTTGTAATCAACTATATGACTACTACATTTAATGCGTTGAATTATGTGGAAGGTCAAAGTATCAGTTTGACTTTTACTACCAATACGAATGTGAGTTCGAATACTACATTTAGTATAGCCTTAACCAATGGGAATTTTACCAATGCTGATTTTTCCGGAAACACTTCTCTAACTATTTTATCCGGTACAAATACGGTAACAACCACACTTACTTTAACAGATGATGCTTTAGATGAAGGAGATGAAGAGCTGGTTTTATTTATTTCTGGATTACCTCCAACCGTAGTTCCAAGTAATAATTCGATTGTACGTAGAGTAGCTGATAATGATTTTCAGGTAGCATCATATGGAACGCCTTTAGCACCAACATATGGACAAGTTTCTAGTACGGCCCCAAATGGATATTACGCTTACTTAGAAGGTTTATCTGGAGTTGCTTTAAAGCAAGCTTTACAAGATATTATTGCCAATCCTGCAGAAGTGAGATTGCACAGTTATGCGGATATGTGGGATATTATTCGAGTAGCCGATCAAAATCCAGCTAACAGTTCTCAAATTTGGGATATGTATTTAGAGATGCCTATGTCTAAAATAGACCAACAAAATAGTAATAGTATAGTTGGGAAATGGAATAGAGAACATATTTTCCCACAATCAAGAGGTGGATTTGATGTGGCTTTAGGAGATTATGCAGATGGAATAAATGTTTGGAATAGTACAAATGCATCAGCTACCGTTGATGGGGTTTCAGATGCGCACCATATTAGAGCGGAAAACGGACAAGAAAACTCGTCTAGAAATAATAAAAACTATGGAAATATAGCTTCTTCAACGGTTTATGCGGGTCCGGTTGGTACACAAGGTACTTGGCGAGGCGACGTTGCTAGAGCTTGTTTTTATATGGCGGTTCGTTTTAATGGATTGAATGTCATAAATGGTGATCCGAGTGAGAATAATGCTGGAAATCCTTCCGGAAATATTGGAGATTTAGCTACTTTATTAGCTTGGAATGTTTCCGATAAAAGCGACGATTATGAAATGAATAGAAATAATCAGGTGTATACTTGGCAGCGTAATAGAAATCCATTTATCGATTATCCATTGTTAGCCGATTATATTTTTGGAGCGCAATACGGGCAACCTTGGTTTGCAGCTTTAGCTTCTCCTTCTTTTGATGCTTCAGAAGTAAAAGTGTATCCTAATCCTGCATCTGATTATATTTTTGTTTCAGGCTTAGAACCCAATTCTAAAGTGGAAATTTTTTCAATAACAGGAGCGAAAGTTTTTGAAAAAAATAGTTTGGAAGATGTAAGGATTCCTATCGATTTTAAAACAGGAATGTATTTTGTTAAAATCAGTACAGAAGACAAACAAATTGTAAAAAAAATAATTGTGAAATAACGTAAAATTGTTTCATTATCAATATTTTTGTAAAAAATAACAACAT
>CAZULO010000023.1:0-23180 GCA_964621245.1 uncultured Flavobacterium sp. | reverse complement strand
AAAATTGTCGGGCTAAAAAATGCAATTCGCGCCAATCTTGCCATAAATTAAACGTAAAAAAAGAAACGACCATCGCACGCATTCTAAAATTGATATAACCTGTTGCTACTAAACAACGCATGCATGCATCTACAATGGGAACACCCGTTTTTCCTTCTTGCCAAGCTTTTATATAGGTTTCGTTTTTTGGTTTGATTAGCTTATCGTAAGCTCTGTTGGCGTTTTCAAATTCCATTTCGCATTCGTCTTCAAATTTTTGTATGAAATGACAATGCCAGTGCAATCGCGATACAAAATTTAAAATCGCACGTTTATTTGTTGCCGATTCATAATGCTGGTTGGTGTATTGATACACCATTCGCATACTGATATTTCCGTAAGTTAAATACGGCGATAATCGGCTGCAGCCTCTTCTGCTTAAAGCGGGTTTTGAAATGTGTTTGCTATAATTCACATAGCGTTCTTTTACAAAACTGTCTAAATACCGCCAAGCCAAAGTTTCGCCACCTTGTTGAAAGTTTTTATTTGATAGTGTAATTTCCTCTGATAAACTTTCGCCTTTAATCGAATTATAAAAATCAACTTCTAATTCTATGGTTTTTAAATCCGATTCTTTTATTATTTTGGGCGTATCACGCATGACTTGTTCCCAGCGTTTGTCCCAATTTTGTCTCGATTTTAATTTTCTGATGACCCCATGCATCTGATATTCTTTCCAAATAATATTATTTTTTTTGAAAAGTTCTTGCATGGCGAGATCTCTATCAAACGTTACTTTGTTCCCAATTTCTTGATGTGAAAAAACGGTTTTTACTTCAAAATTTTTTATGATTTCTGAAAACACCTCTGCCGCTTCGTTATGAAAAAAATAAATTTTATTTTGAAAAGGAAGTAGTTTCTGTTGAATATTTTGAATAGATTCATAAATAAAACGCCAATGTCTTACGTCAGCATCGTCATATTTCATTACACTTGGTTCAAAAATATAGATTAAAAGTAAAGGTAAATCCGATTGATGCGCATGATAAAGTGCTTCGTTATCGATAATACGTAAGTCGCGCTTAAACCAGACTATATTTATGTTTTTTTTTGTCAAAATTATAGGATTGATATACTATCCTTATTAGGTTTTGCATAACTCAATCGGTCAATTCTAGTAGTTTTATGATAACTATCTAAACCGGAACAGGTAATACTTTCAGCTTTTTCAAGATCTAGAAAGCCATCAGCAAGTAAACAATCTTCTGGGAAATAGACATTTTTTACTTCGCCAATCACTAAAACCGTATTGTTAATGGTGAGTTCTATCTTTTCTTTAAATTCCATAGCCAATTGCACATTACTCTCAGATACAAACGGAGCCCAAAATTCGTCTTTGTATGAAGGAGTTAAATCAGTGGCATTAAATTCTGAAATTTCTCTATCGTATCTGGCAGAAGTTTGATGCGCTGATTTGAAAATAGTTTCGTTTACATGATTGATGGTATAAAAACCTGTTTCCAAAATATTTTCTAAAGTATGACGCGGTACAACACCAGGTCGAAAAATCATACCAAACAAAGGCGGATTACTTCCAATATGTAAAATAGAACCAATAATGGCTAAATTAGTTTGGTTGTTTTTATTTTGTGTGCCAACTAAGCCAATGCTTTTAAAACCGCCTAAACTATTTGCGAAATGGATACGTTGTTGTTTTTCCATTTCATTTATTTCGTTTAACGTAATTTTTTTTAGTCTATTTTCACCCATTTTTTATCGCTATTTAAGTGAAAGGTTCCTAAATGTTCCTTGTTCCATTCGTGTGGCGGAATTAATGATAAAAAGTGATGACCTTCTGTATGAAGATACAAATGATATACTTCTCCAATTACAGGTTCAAATGAAAATTTGGCATTATATATCGTTTCATTCCATTGAAATTCTTCCATTAGTTTTTGGTATTCCAATTTCAATTCTTGAAACTTATTTTCAAATTCTTTGTTTACGTTTCTCACACCACGACCTTTCCAAGCCGCCACATCATCTACTTTAATAATAGGTGCGCCAACACTGGTAGAATAAGGTAAAAAACTGGCATTATATCCTTCTTTTTCAGAATATACGATATTGTCTGGAATGTTTTTTTTCATGGTATGAAGTTATCTTTTCGATATTTTATTATTAGAAATGGCTCGTTGCATGTTACATTTGAATCGATCAATGCCATCCACGCGTTTGGCAGCATGTTTGGTTTTACAGTTTTCCACACGTTTGCGCCATAATTTGTAACTGGAAAATTTTAATTCCTTTTTCATTAACGCTTTTACGTCTGCTTCTGCTAAACCAAATTGAAATTTTATAGCATCAAACGGAGTTCGGTCTTCCCAAGCCATTTCGATAATTCTATCGATAGCGATATCATCTAATTCTGTTTTTTGTGCAATCGGCATTTTTTTGTTTAATTTAATTTTTAAAAAGTTAAACAAAATTAAGTATTTTATTTGAATAATTATACTTTTTGAGCATAAAAAATCCGTTACTTAAAATGAAGTAACGGATGAAGTTTTAAATAAGTATTAAATTTAGTACAGTGTAGCGATTTGTTCGTTTACAAATTCTAAAAAGCGTTCATCTTGTTCAGTAAAAGGATCAATCACATGACTATCAATATCAATTTGACCAATGTTTACACCCTCTACAAATAAAGGCACCACAATTTCAGATTTTACGGTAAAACTACAAGCTATATAGTTGTCTTGTGCAGCTACATCTGGAACTACAAAATTGGCATTACTTTCGGCTACTTGTCCGCAAATTCCTTTTCCAAATGGAATTACAGTGTGATCTGTTTCAGCACCAACATAAGGACCAAGATGTAAAGTTTTTGCCTCATGATTAGCAAAATAAAAGCCTACCCAATTGTAATAGTCTACTTTCGCGTTTAATAATTTACAAATTTCTAATAATTTTTCGTCTCTTGTAATTTCGCTATGTATAATGGAAACTACTTCCGGTTTTAAGTCTTCGAATTGCATTTTTTATTTTTTTACAAATTTATATATAAATACGTAAGTAAAAATTATATTTTTGTTAAAAATCTATCGTTTTGAAAAACACCATTCAACAACACAAGCCATTTTTTTTGTTTCTATTTAAGTTTATAGCTTTCTATTTGGTTTTTACTTTTGTGTATAAATCGTATTTAAATACTTTTGATAGCGATCACAATCAAGTAGATGGCATAACTAAGTTTGTAGCCCATCAAACCGAAAATTGTTTAAATTTATTTGGTAAAAATGCATTGGTAACTCCACACGAAAAGGAAGCCTCGTATAAAATTATTTATCATAATTCTTATTTGGCAAGAATTGTAGAAGGGTGTAATGCGATTAGTGTTATCATATTATTTGCCTCATTTGTATTTGCATTTTCTGCTCGTTTTAAAGCTACTTTATGGTATATTTTATTCGGATCGGTTTTGATTTTTGTTTTGAATATTTGCCGAATTGCCTTGTTAAGCATTGGTTTGTATCATTTTCCTGAATCAGAATCGGTTTTACATAATATTGTATTTCCTGTGATGATTTATGGAGTAGTGTTTGTATTGTGGATTGTTTGGGTTTTAAAATTTTCTAAGTATGCAAACAGTGCTAAAAAATAAGAAAAATTTAGCGATAGTTGGTGTTTTAATCTTAGGATTAATTTTAGTTCGCGGTTTTGAAAGTACATTATTTTATGATCCTTTTTTACAATTCTTTCATGGTGAAATTCAGAATAGACCCTTACCTGAGTTCAATGGAGTAAAATTATTTTTCGGACTTTTTTTTCGCTATAGCTTGAATAGTTTATTGACCTTGTTGATTGTTTTTTATTTGTTTCAGGAACGGAGTGTGGTAAAATTAACTTCTTTTTTATTGCTTTTTTTCTTTGTGATTTTAATAGCGGTTTTGTATTCATTATTATATTTTTCAGATCAGCCCGATTATCTTACCTTGTTTTATATCAGAAGATTTTTAATTCAGCCTTTGTTTCTTATTTTGTTTGTGCCTGCTTTTTTTTACCAAAGAAGTGTTAATTCTAAATAAGTTACCAGAATTTTTGTAATTTTGTAAACATGAATTTCAAAAAACATATCAGTTTTGTATTAGCCCTATTTATCTTATCAATAAATAGTAGTGCGTCTCTTGTTATGCATTTTTGTCATGATCAAATTGCTTCTGTGTCTCTTTCTCTTTCAGATGTGAAGTTGTCTTCTGATACCGAAGATACTTGTTGTAAAGCAGATGATAAAAAAGAAGAAAAGAGCTGCTGTTCTGATAAGCAAATTAAAGTGGAACAAAAAATCGATTATTCTTTGTTGAAAGATTTTCAGTTTACTTTCTTAGCTGTGGTTTTTAACTCTGAAATTCAAAAATTTACTTTTAATAGTTCAACTTTTTTCAATCACACTAAAGTTTTAGATTATTATTGTGATTCCAATGCTCCTCCATTTTATCAATTATATTCTCAACGTATTTTTTATGCTTAATTAGTTTTGTTTTTAGATTTTAAAAATTTACAAACTTTATAAATTAATTATGTATAAAATCTTATTATTGGTATTATTTCCAATACTTTCTTTAGCACAAAGCAGTGTGCAAGGAAAAATCACAGATAAGGATAATAATCCTATCTCCAATGTTAAAATCGCTATTCCCATATCAAATGCAACTTTGACTTCAGACGAAAAAGGTTTGTTTTCATTAATTCAAAGTAACGGAACTGTTTTGCTTGTTCTTGAAAAAGAAGGATTCAAGAAACTTGAAATCGTACAAAGCGCCGCTTCAGATTTTACTATTCAATTAGAAAAAAATAGTGTAGAAACTACTATAGAATCGGTAAACGTGATTAAAAATCAAAAGACTTTAGGGAGAAAACAAAAAGCAGTTACCAATACTCAAAATTTAACGCAAGGCGAATTGCAGAAGGCCGCATGTTGTAATTTATCGGAAAGTTTTGAAACGAATCCTTCCATAGATGTTAACTTTTCGGATGCAGTAACCGGAAATAAACAGATTAAAATGTTAGGATTAACCAGTCCGTATATTTTAATGAGTGAAGAAAATATTCCTGCTATTCGTGGCGCTTTACAAGCCACTGGTTTAAATTTTATTCCAGGTACTTGGGCAGAAAGTATTCAAATTACAAAAGGTGCCGGAAGTGTTACTAATGGGTATGAAAGTATTTCTGGACAAATTAATTACGAATTATTAAAACCTCAAAAAGAAGATCCATTTTTTGCAAATGTTTATGCTTCTAATGATGGAAGATATGAGTTGAATACGCATTTCGCTACTAAATATTCAGATAAATTAAGTTCTTTAGTTTTACTTCATGGAAATACCAGAAACATAAAAAATGACATGAATAATGATGGGTTTTTAGACAATCCATTAGGAAATCAAGTCAATATTTTAAACCGTTGGCAATATAATGATGTGGAAAAAGGAATTGTCTCTTTCTTAAATATCAAATATTTTAAAGATGAAAAAACGGGTGGAACTTTCAACCAAGATGTTTCCAATCCATTAACTTGGATAAGTAATGTAAATACGGATAAAATTGAAGTATCTAATAAAATTGGATATCTTTTTCCAGATATGCCTTTTCAAAGTATCGGATTTCAACAAGCGTTTCAGTACAATAAAATGAATTCGCAATTTGGTTCCAATAATCATCAAATAAATCATAAAAGTTATTTTTCTAACTTATTATTCAATTCGATTATAAGCAATACAAAACATAAGTTTATCACAGGAATTAACTTCAATTACGATAGTTTTCAAGAAAATTTACAAGTTAATTTTACGAAAAATTATGATAGAACAGATGTTTCTTTAGGTTCTTTTTTTGAATATTCATTCGATAATTTAAATAATTTCAGTTTTGTTTTAGGCGCAAGAGCCGATAATCATAACCGACTAGGTTTGTTTTTCACTCCAAGAGCGCACGTAAAATACAATCCGTTTGAAAAAACAACGTTACGATTTTCTGCAGGAAGAGGAAAAAGAGCCTCGAATATGTTTGTGGAGAATATCAATGTTTTAGCTAGTTCAAGAGATGTTGTTATTAACGATGAAAATGGAAAGTTATATGGCCTAAATCCAGAAATTGCTTGGAATTACGGAACCAGTATCATTCAGAAATTTTTCCTTTTCGGGAAAGAAAATGAAATTGTAGTAGACTATTATAAAACAGATTTCAGTAACCAAATTGTGGTAGATTTAGAAAATCCACGACAAGTTACCTTTTCTAATTTAAAAGGAAAAAGCTTCGCAGAATCCTTTCAAATCGAATGGAATATTACTTTAATGCGACATTTAAATCTAAGAACGGCTTACAAATATTTAAATGTTAAAACGGATTACGCCACTGGATTTTTAGACAAACCTTTACAAGCTAAAAACAGATTTTTTGCAAATATTGCCTACGAAACACATATCTTAGCTAAAGGACAACAATGGAAATTTGATGCCACTTTTAACTGGATTGGCGAGCAGCGTTTGCCAAGTACTTTAGCCAATCCGGCAGTATATCAATTAGCAGCGTATTCGCCAAATTATCAATTAATTAATGCGCAAGTAACCAGAACGTTTTCAAGTACATTTGAAATGTATTTAGGTGCCGAAAATTTAGGAAACTTCAAACAAAAGAACGCTATTATTGCATCTGATAACCCAAATAGCCCTTATTTTGATAGTACTATGATTTATGGTCCAGTTTTTGGTAACATGTTTTATGCCGGTTTACGTTTTAAAATTAAAGCAAAAAAAGAGGTTCATGATCCTACACATATAGAAGGAGAAAATCATAATAAGCATTAAAATAAAGCAACACAGATTAAACAGATTTTTAAGATTTAAATAATTTCAATAATCGGTAATTAAAAAAGGTAATTATATCAAAATCAAGTTCAATAACAAAATTTAAAAAATAAAAAAATGAAAAATTTAATCGTATTACTAATGATTACTTTGTCAAGTTTATCATTAAACGCACAAGAGAAACCAAACAAAAACAAGAAAGTTGAAGTTGAGGTTAGTGGCAACTGCGAAATGTGTAAAAAGCGAATTGAAAAAGCTGCATTTTCTGTAAAAGGGGTGAAAAGTGCGCAATGGCATGCTGATCATCAAGATTTACATTTGATTTTAGATGAAACTAAATGTAGTGTTTTAGATGTAGAAAAAGCAATCGCAAAAGTAGGACATGACACTAAGGATGTTAAAGCAACAGATGCTGAATATGAAAAAATTCATGGCTGTTGTTTGTATAGAACAGAAGGAAATCATTAATAGAACAATTGTTAAATATTTTTTTTATATTTGGTTGAACTAACCAATTAATTAAAATATTATGAATTTTTATGCAATTTTAGTAGCTGCAGTAGCTGCAATGATTCTTGGAATGATTTGGTATAATCCAAAAGTTTTTGGAGCGATTTGGATGAAAGAAATCGGTATGTCTGAAGAAAAAGCCCGAAGTGGAAATCTGCTTAAAATCTTTGGTTTTGCCTTTTTGTTTTCTTTTATGTTAGCACTTTCTTTACCTGGTGCGGTTATTCACGAAATTGGTGCAGCTCAGTTAAATGGAGGAGATGCAACCAATTCAGCTTATTTGGAGTACATAGCAGCATGTGGTGAAAAATTTAGAACCTTTAAACACGGCGCCTTGCATGGAGCGCTATTAGGGATGTTTTTTTCTTTACCAGTCATAGGAATGACTGCAATGTTTGAACACCGTTCTTGGAAATATATTTTTATTCACGCGGGTTACTTTTTCGTGGCTTTAGCCATAATGGGCGGAATAATTTGCGCTTGGAAATAATTAACATTTTATTATAAAATAGAAGTCCTACATTTGTGGGACTTTTTTATGCCTTTTTTTAGCTTTTGAGAAAAATTACAATACATATATTCGAGTCAATAAAAGATCTACCAGAAAATTGGAATACAGTTGCCACTGAAAATCATTTTCTGCAAATTCCTTATTTAAAGGTTTTAGAACTTTCTGCGCCTAGTAATATGCAATGTTTTTATATTGGATTTTATGAAAATGCCGAACTCATTGGCGTTTCTCTTGCTCAATATTTAGATTTGAATAAATTAGAATCTTTTGGGGAAAGAGACAGTTGTATGAAAACGTATGTTCGAAATTTTATTTTCAGAAATTTTGCTTCACATACTTTATTTGTAGGTAATAATATGATTACTGGTCAGAACAGCTTTACATTTTCTAAAGAAATCCGTTTTGAAGAAATCAGTGAAATGTTGATGCAATGTTCCAAAGAACTAGTAGCCTATTTCAAACAAAAAGGAATTAAAATTCATTTGGTTTCTTTTAAAGATTTTTATGAAAATTGTGCTTCAGCATTCAAAAATCAAGCTTTTTCCAAAGTGTACGAATTCAAAACGCAACCTAATATGGTTTTTGAATTACCTGCATCTTGGCAAACTAAGGAAGATTATTATACTTCTTTCTCCAAAAAATACAGAGATCAATATAAAAGATCGCATAAAAAATTTGAAGGTATTTTAGTTAAAGAACTAACATTTGATGAGGTTGTTTTTCACGAAGTTAGAATTAACGAATTGTATCATCACGTAGCTAAAAATGCTCCTTTTAATACGTTTTTCTTAGCTGAAAATCATTTTTCTACATTTAAAAAAGAATGTGGGGAAGGATTCAAACTTTTTGGGTACTTTTTAGAAGAGAAGCTAATCGGTTTTCACTCAGTTTTATTGAATGATACCGTTTTAGAAACCTATTTTTTAGGTTACGACGACCAAATTCAAAAAGAAAAAATGTTGTATTTAAATATGTTATACAACATGACGGAATTCGGAATTACCCACCAATTTAAGAAAATCATATTCGGAAGAACCGCTTTAGAAATAAAAAGTTCCATTGGAGCTACACCTGTAATGATGTCGGGATTTATTTACCACAGCATGCCATTAGCCAATAGGTTTTTAGGTGCAATTTTTAAAAAATTAGAGCCAGAAACGGTTTGGCAACAGCGTCACCCTTTTAAATAAACAGCGTAGTTATTAGAAAAAATTCTATATTTATAAAAAAAATATATGCAATTTGATTTTAATTTTTATTCTTCCATTTTATTATTGTTTTTCACTCAAGGCGTTCTTTATAGTATATTAGTCTG
This sequence comes from uncultured Flavobacterium sp., assembly GCA_964621245.1. Classification (GTDB taxonomy): domain Bacteria; phylum Bacteroidota; class Bacteroidia; order Flavobacteriales; family Flavobacteriaceae; genus Flavobacterium. The sequence continues at coordinate 14,002 of CAZULO010000023.1, read as the reverse complement.
TATAAAAGGAAGGCTTACAGAAATTAAATCGAATTATTGGTTGAGTTTTTTACTGCTTTTATGTAGTTTGTATTTGGCCCCATGGATGCTTGGTTTTGCGGGTTGGTACGACAATCAGCCATATAGAAATATCTTATTTTATATACCTTTCCAACATTTATTTTTAATCGGTCCAACAATTTATTTTTACACGCAAAGTTTATTAAATCCTGCTTTTACTTTTTCAAAAATAAATAAACTTCATTATATTCCTGGTTTGCTCTATCTTTCCTATATAATTTGTATTTTTATTTATGACGTTTTCATAGTAAAAGAAGCTTTTTTTTACAGTAATGGTATGGACAAAGATTTCGATTTTTGGTATCAGAAAACGGGATTAGTATACATGATTTTTTATTTTGTATTGAGTTTGAAATATTATAATGCTTATAAAAAATTGATGTTTCAAGTAGTTAGTTTTGCCGAAAGCATTTTGTTTAGATGGGTGAAACATTTTTTAATTGCTTTTTTAGTGATGTTGATTTTACCGATTCTTTTTGATGTTTTAGCCTTAATTTATCCAGATTTGAATTCTTATGTAGGCAGTTGGTGGTTTTATCTTTTGTTTGCTATTTGTATGTTGTACATTGCTATTTCTGGATATTCGAATCATCTAATTGGTATTATTCCGTTTGAAATTTCTGTTTTTGATGAAAAGCCAAAATTAGTTTTAGATGAAAAGAGCCAATCTCAAACTGAAACAGAAATAGAAACAGCTTTTTCTTCCGAAACTTCAAAAAAAGCACCTTCAGAAGAACTGATACAATTTAAGTTAGCCATTGAGAATTTAATGCAAGTGCAAGAAGTGTATAAAGATCCAGCACTTACTTTAACGGATTTAGCCAAAAAATTAGAGACGAATGCTGCAGTGGTTTCTAAAGCTGTAAATCAAAATTTTAATATGAATTTTAATGATTTTATCAATTTTTATAGAATTGAACATATAAAATTAGCTTTTCAAAACAAAGAACATGTAGCTTCAACTTTATTAGGAATTGCATTTGATAGTGGGTTTAACTCGAAAGCCACTTTCAACAGAGCTTTCAAAAAACATCTCGGAGTTTCTCCTAAAGATTACATTCAGTCTTTGGTGTAAGTATCTAATTATATTTCAATTCGTCTCAAATAAAAATCCAATTAAAACTAGGTCTCAAATTATAATTTGAAGCGTTTGGTTGTGATTATTGCTGCAACTTTGCCTTGTTAATCAGTAAATCATAACCAAATGAAAAATTTAAGTAAAAGCATTGTAGTACTTTTTTTAATTGTATTCACCTCTTGTGCTAGCGTCACTTCAAACACGATTATTGAACCTAATAACAGTTTTGTTTTAGGAAATAATGCACATGGTATTTTTAAAGTTAAAGTAAGAAATGTTTCTAAAAACAATTTAGAAATATATCATGCACCTATTGAAGGTGGAAAACATTCTAGTCAAATTATTATCCCTAACCAACAAGTTATCCTAAAAGTGGATGCAAATACAGCTTTGTATATTAAAAACTCAGCTGCGGAACAAGCTTCTGTCGATTTGTATGTAACGGGTGATACAAGTTTAAGTATGGATTATAAAAAGTAAAAATTAAAAAGTAAGACTATGAAAAAAATATTTTTGGCATTAGTAATGACAATAGTGTCCTTTTTTGCACAGGCACAGTTAAAAGGATCGGGTTCTATAATTTCAAAAAGCTACGACTTTACAAATTTCAATCAATTAAAATTGGAAGATTTAGATGGTGACATTAGCATACAACTAGGTTCAACGTATACTATTACGCTTTCGATTTCAGAAAATTTATTTCCTTTATTAGAATTAGAACAAAAAAACGACACTAAAGAGCTTAAAATATCTTTTAAAAATAATTCAAATAATAAAAAATATATAGAAGATTCTAATTTGAAAATCGTGATTACCATGCCTAGTTTAGTAAAAGTAGAGCACAATGCAAATAGTAACTTAGTTATTACCAATTTAAATGAACTGAATTTTCAATTGTTAAGTTTAGATAATGGTACAGCGGAACTTAATGGAATTGTAAAGGATTTACAATTAAAAAATAGTGGAAATGGAACGGTTAAAGCTCAAAAGTTACTTGTAGAAGTAGCCAATGTTTCTAGCATTGGGAATGGAAATGTATATCTAAATGTAAAAAATAAAATTTTAGCTGTTGCCAAAGGAAATTGCACTGTTTTTAATGAGGGAAAGGCCCTATTTGACACCGATTCTTTCTCTACGGGAAATGCTAGATTAATTAACCAATAAATTCAATAAAGATGAAAATATTTAAAACTATCACAAAACCAGTTTACTTACCACATTGGGGTTTAGATTTACTATTACTTATGCCAAGAATGGTTTGTGGCTATTTATTAACGGCAAATTTTGGAGCGGATAAATTCGGTTTACCGTGGTCGCCAGTAGATGCTAATTTAAGTTTTTTTGAAGTCGCTTTTTGGTTTCCAAATGATGTGGCAAATTATGGCGGAATTTTCGCTTTATTTCCGGTATTTTTTGCTTGGATGGCTGCCTTTAGTGAGGCTGTTGGTGGCGTGTTTTTACTTTTAGGTTTACAAACCCGTTGGGCTTCTTTTTTAATTTTATGTACGATGTTAGGTGCCATATTTTTGCAACAATGGCAACAAGGTATGTGGATGATGTTACCCGCAATGGGCTTTTTATGGATCAGTGTTTTTTATTTGGCTTTAGGCGGTGGTCGTTTTAGTGTAGATTATTTAATTAGTAAAAAAATATAATAGGATGAAAATAGGTAGTAAAATAATAGTATTCGCAATGGTTTTGATGTTTGCCAATTGTGTGCAAAAAACCAAAAAACAAACTGTCACTTTGCTTTTAGATGTGAAAGGACAAACAAATATTAGCAAAGTTGGCGTTCGAGGAAACAATAAACCACTAAGTTGGGATACCGATTTAGAAATGAAACTAGGAAAAGATAGTTTATACACGGTAACTTTTATTACTGAAACGGGTTATACGTTTACAGAAGTAAAATTCACCATAAATCAGGATTTTGAATTGAAAGAACAAAATAACCGCAGAATAGATTTTCATCCAATTGGACAAACTACTTACAAAGCTACTTTTAACGAAGTCAAGTAGATAGTAACCCTTCAAAATTTATCTAATCTTGAAGGGTTTTTTATTTTACTTATGAGTTTTGATCATTCCGCTTTTAGAATGTGCTGAAAATTCAGGAGCATACATGCTTTGAAAATTAGCATATCCATCTGAAAATGTACCTTCGTTATTGATTCTAACTTTATATTCTAAAACATAAGTTCCTTTCGGTAAATTATCGAAGAAAAAGTGCGAAGCTACATCTTTTGTACTCATATAATAATGAGTATTATTAATCCATTTGGTTTCGGAAATTACATTTACAGGTTCAAAACAACTGGCGCGTAAATCTTTCACATGTACAAATTCCAAATCTTTTTCTGTTTTAAAAGTCAATCGAATCGTAATTAAATCCCCAACTTTTAGATTTTCAGCATTTACCAATTTATCCTCTTTTAAAAGATCTTTAGTGATCATATATTCCGAACTAGTTGTGGCTGAAATTTTGTCTAAATTTTCAAAATATTGATAATACACACCGCCATAAACTGGAGCAATTCCGTTATTTTCTAACTTAATTTCAGTTAGATTTTTTGTGATTTCTGATTTCCCGATTTCTAAATTGATTAATCCGTTTGCTGTTTCTTTTAATTTCGAATTCAATTGTTGTTGAATCGCAGCATTTTTTCCATCGTTTATTTGAATCTTACTTTCGCTATTCAACCAATCTTTACCATATGATATAATTGCGTTTATCGCTAAAGCTGTCGATTTTGTGGTGTTCCAATTTTTGTTTTGTTTGTTGTTAAGTAACCATACTTTCATCGCTTCAATTTCATTGGTTTTATAATCAATTTCTGCAAAAGCTTCAATTAGTAACGCTTGCAATTCTATTTTCGATTGGTGCCAATAATATCCATTGGTGTTTTCTTTCCAAAACATACCTTTAGTTTCATCTAAAACAGTACTTTCTCGTAAATGTTCTATGATTTTTTTGGCGAAACTTTTGTCGTCAAAACGATGTAAAACTAAAGCCAAAACTGTTTTTTCGTATAATGACTTTTGCAACCAATTTTTCTTATAATCTACTAATTGCAGTTTTACAATTGAATCTTGTTTTTTGCTTAAAGGATGTTCTTTTAAAAAGAAACTTCTCGTATATAAGTGATGTAAATTACTTGTTGCAAATCTGTTCGTTTTTGAAGTTTCAAATTTCGAATCTAAATAACTAATCCCTTTTTTTACAATATCTTTAAACTTAGTTTCGTTTTCTGGATAGAGTTTCGTTAAATGTCCAATGCCACTTAAAATATGACGGGTGATGTATTCGTTTTCGTTTCCTACACCAAACCAACTGAAACCGCCATTTGTACTTTGTTTTTCTTTTAGTTTATTAAAGAGTATTTCATTTGTTGTTTTTAGTTTTACTACATCTAATAAAGTCGATATTCTTTTTTGTAACTCGTCATTATTTTCAACCAACCAAGGCGTTTCTGAAAGTAAAACCGATTTCAAGTCTTCATTCATTTTTAGTTTTGAAGTTGGATTTTGTTTCCAGTTTTCCAATACCGTTTTAATTTTTGAATTTTGGTTGATGATTTTTTCTGAAATGGAATTCGCAAATAATTTGCTAAACGTTTGCTCTGCACAATCGTGTTCGTATTCCATTAAATAGGGAAGCGCTTCGATAACTGACCAAATGGGATTGGTAACTAAATTGATGCTTATTTTATGGTTTTCTTTTGTATTAGAAGTATTCGTTAATGCTTCAAAAGTTGTGATTTTTGTATCATTTGCTTTTAACCAGACTGGTTGCGATTCTGTAATTAAAACGGCATTTTTCAATACAGGCAAAATGTTTTCTTCGCCATCTGTGAAGTTTCCAGCTTTTGCAACAATTTTATATTGTAAACCTTGGATGTCTTTTGGAATTTTAATTTTCCATTGTACGGTTGTACTTCCTTTAGCTTTGCAATTAAAATTCTGAATTTCTTTGGTTTCCACTAAAGCGTCAATTGGATTTCCAGTTCCCGCATCAAATAATGAAAGTTTAGCAATTCCGGATTTAGTTTCGTTTAATAAATTTGAAACTTTAGCAGTCACAATTAATTCATCATTTTCTCTCACAAAACGTGGCATGTTTGGAATAAGCATCAAATCTTTTTGTGCGATTATCTCTTTAGAGAACACACCTGATTCTCCATTTTTATTATGAGCCAGTAAGTTCAATCTCCATCTTGTTAAGGATTCTGGAACCGTAAATTCTAAAATAAACTTTCCGCTGTCGTCTGTTTTGATGTTTGGAAAGAAAAAAGCCGTTTCATTGAAATTTTTACGGGTTTTCACATTGGTTAATTCTTGAATTCCTTTAATGGTTGTAATAATAATCACACCGTTTACGCCTTGTTCACCATATAGAGCTGCTCCTTCAGCGCCTTTTAAGACGTTAATTGATTCTATAACATCTGCCGGTAATTGCGTTAAAACATTTGCTGATGAAATTGCACCATCGATAACTACTAAAGCTTGATTATTTCCTGTGATACTTCTATTTCCGCGAAGTACAATTTTCGTATTACCATATACACCATTTGCGTTTTCAGTGATTTGTAAACCAGAAACTTTTCCAGTTAAAGCTTGTATGGCATTTGGACTAGCAGATTGAGTAATTTCATAAGTTGATATTTGTCTTGATGCAGAAACCACAGCATCTCTAGTTCTTTTTATTCCAAGTGCACCTTCAATAACAATTTCTTTAATCTGGCCAAAATTGGATGCAATTAAATCTTCAAAATTTTTATCTGTTAATTTTCCATTACCTAAAGAATCGTATTCAATTTTATGTTTTCCATCTTTATTATAGAAATTGTCATACATAAACTTTTCATAGTTTGTCAATTTTATTCCTTTTGAAGTAGAAATAGTGCTATTTAAAATTTCAGTAAATTTTTGCTTAGATTCGAAAATTACTTTTTTGTTATTTATAGTTACAGGTTTACTTTTAAAAGGATTTCTTTTGGAGATTAAGGTTAAATTGTTTTGATGTGTATCATTAAAATTAATTAGAATATTCTTTTCATTTATTTTATAAACATATTTATTGTCGCTGTCATTAATTTCTATAATATCATTAACTTTTCCATAAATACGAAAGTTTCCAAAAAGGTTGGATTTAGAAGACTCATAATTAGAAGTGTTATAAATATAATAGAGTTTAGGTATTTCATCACTCACAATTAGTTTTCCACTTATTATTTCATTTTTGTCTTTCTCTCTTAATGTTTGTAAGTAATTTTTGTTTTCTTGTAAACCAAACCAATTTAAATATTGCTCATCTTGAAAATAAAAAAGAATTGTTTTTTTATCCAAGTCTGAAAAGTGAAATAGAGCTTCATAATCATTATAATTTTCATTTCTTGGAAAATCAATATAGTTTCTTTGTTTTTCAAATCTATCCCAATACAATGTTGCAAAATCATCTAATGCGGTATCGTACATGCTAGCTAAAATTTCCGATTCTAATTTTGAGTTCAAGACTTTAAACTGCCAATTTTCAGTACTTCCAGGTTCAATTTTATTTCTCATAGAAAGAATTTCAAACTGTAATTGTTTATCTCTATTGTTAAAGTAAAGGGTTTGATTTTCGCTATAAAAATGAGATTCAAAGTAGGCGAAAAAATAAAATCCTAGTCTGTTATTTGGTTTTTTAAATTTCAATATAGCTTCTCCGTTTTCTAATTGGATAATGTGCTCCTTCGTTACATAATCCTGTTCGTTGTATTCAAAACAGGTGATCACTAAATTACTAATTTTAGATTTTAATGTAATTATTACGTTATCGGAATTTTCCTTATTATCTTCAAAATAGCTAAACATTTTGTTGTTTGAAACGAATGGAAGTTTTGAGTTTACTCTTAAAGTTTTATAAGATTTTATTTCATTTTTATTGTCATCAAATGCAATAGCTTCTAGGTAATAATTTCCGATTTCTAATAAGTCAAGTGTTAGTATATTAGAAATTTTAGTATCAAAATCAAGTGTTTTGATTAAAACTTTTGATGCCTTATCATGGTATTTTTCATAGGGAAATAATTTTGCAAATTGAATGCTATCTATAGTTTCAACATCAGGAATCCCATATTGTCTGCTGAATAAATTTTCTGATCTGTTCGTCTTATAAATATTAATTTTTCCTACTACATTTTTATTGACTTCATTGTAAGTTTTTGCTGAAATTGAAATTGTATTTTTAGCTTCTAACAAGAAATTATAATCGGAATTTAGTTGTAAATAAAATTGCTCATCAGTAATCGTTATTTCTTTATCGGTTGCTCTTGTTTCTCCATTTAAATCGACAACTTCAATTTTTACCTCAAAATCTAATTTGTAGTTTTTGGTTATGATTTTTATAGTATCTGTTGGAATATTAATTTCAAAAGAGCCATCTGTATTTGTGATCGTTTTTATCTCATCTAGTTCGTATCTGTCAAAATCGGAATCCTCTTTTTTAGTGAAAGTAACTGTTGCTATTACAGCTGCGTTTGAAATGGTATTTCCAGCTAAACCTATCGCTTTCCCTTTTAAAATTATGGTGTCGCCCAATTTCCATTCCTCAGTAATTGGATTCATTTTCACTTCAAAAGTTGGACGTTTGTATTCTTCCACTTGAAAATCAAAAGTATCAGAATCAAAATCTACTTCATCCCAAAAGCTATGTTCCTCTTCTTCTTTGTTGAAATATTTCGTATCTTTTTCATAAGAATCAGGCTCTTCTACTTCCATGTAATATCTTCCAGTACTACCATTATTTGGTAGCGTAAATTCCCCGTTGAAAGAACCAAATTCGTTGGTTTGTATTTCAAAAGCTGCTACTTCATCATATTCAGGGTTGTTTACTGTGATTTTTACGGTTACAAATGGCACAACACTCGTTTTGAAGTTTTTTTCTTGTGTTATAATTCCTTTGTAAAACATTTTTTGTCCAGGGCGATAAATAGCTCTATCAAAATATAAATAGACTTTAGATGTAAAAATTTCTTCTTCTTTTTCTTCTTCTTTTTCTGAAGTCTTTGTTCCAAGATAAGCTATTAAAGTATCTTTTTGATGAATAATTTTAATTGGATATATGTTGTTCTTTTCTTTAACATATAGTGGTTGCTCAATTGTGATTTTTCCATCTTTTCCGGAAATATATACTTTGTTATCAAAATTGATTGCGACATTTTGAATGGGTACACCTGTTTTTTTATTTCTAAAATGAAAAATCTCTTTGTGATCTTTTTTTTCTTTGAAATAATCTATTGAAGTACAAGTTATAGTTTGATATGTAAAACTATAATTACCATTCTTCTTTGGTGTTCCAAGTACAACCAAATAATATCCTGATTCAAATGAATCCAGTAAAATTTCTGTTGAATTTTCTAAATAACCAGTTATTTTTGGTAATGTTCTAATGTAGGATTGAATCGTCTGATGTGCATCCATATACTTTAAAACTATTGTGTCCGTTTTGAATTTTTGTAATTCATCTACTGAAATTTTATAATAACTAACGGATAAAGTATCTATGTTTTTAAACTCAACAAATGCACGAATATTTTCTTTTGGATAACAATTTTTTTTAATTCTTACAGATAATTCTTTGGACAGAATTTCTTCTTTTAAATTAAATGCTTCTGTGTATATTGGTGGGTTTTTCTTGTTAAGTAATAAAGAATCAAGTATTGAAAGCGCTTTTAATTTATAGTCTTTTGTTGTTTTTTTATCCGCAAATTGATTGTAAATTTCAGCTATAACAAAATCGATTTCTTGTTTGTAATTTAAATTTTCAAAAAGACTTTTACATTTTTCTAAGTGTGGAATTAAAGCTAAATTTTTGTTTGATTTCTCAATCATATATTTAATTCTAAAAAAAACAATTGGCTCATTATCTATGTTGTGCTGCTCTAAAGATTGAAGTATTTTTACAATTTTTTGGTCCCGCTTATTTTCAATAGAATCTGTATTTATTTTAATGAATAAGTACGATGGAGAAAAATAGTGTTCTTTAAAATCTAATCCAGAATAATACCCCAAAGCATTTAAACTTTTAGTTTGAAAAATATAGTTTTCCATCAAAAAAGTATAAAGTGATTTGTCTTTGTTTTGGTAATTTGGATCGGTGTCTGTAATTAATTCTTGATAGTCAGCAACTTTCTTAGCTTTTAATAACAAAATATTAGCAACTGATTTTTCGAAATTTGTTTCTATTTTATTTAGAAATTTTTTCCTATCCCAAAGTTTAATGTTTGTACTAGAAGTATTTAGCATTACATAATCTTCCTTAATTTTATATAGATTTTTATCAAGATATTCAGATAGATTAGTTGCATAATATTGACACAAAAAGGCTTTTCCGATTTCAGAACTTTTGTTTATTTCGTTTTCAATTTCTGTAAAAAAGTTAGTTTCAGAATTTTCAACTAAGGTGTTTTTGAATTTTGAAAGATATAGAAAGCTTTTTACTTGCTGAATATCATTTTTTTGTTTCCAAGCTGTTTTATGAATTTCAGTAACTTTTTCAAAAGCCGTTTTGGTCTTTCCTTCTAGTTCTAATTCATAAATTTCCTTCCATTTTTTTGTAAAGTCTTGTGCTGTAGTTTGTAAAATCGTAAAAAAGGCAATTACAATTATATAAATAGTTTTGTTCATAAAGTTAGTTTTCAATAATAGATGCCTTTTTTTCTCAAAAGGTTGGAAAGGAATTAAAATTTCTTAAAAATAGTATAATCTAGAACGGATAACTAACCTTTTTCTTATTTTTGAACTCAATTTTATCTTATGCGAAAAGTAGTTGTGTTTGTTTTTTTAGTTTTGATGAGTTCTTGTCAAGAGAATCCCAAAAACGCCGTGTCTTTTTACTTTTGGAAGACCAAATTTCTGCTCTCATCAGAAGAAGAAAAAGTACTGAATGAAAATAATGTAAAAAAATTATATGTTCGTTATTTTGATGTGGCACTTCAAAACAACCTTGCTTTTCCTGTGGCACCTATTAAGTTTGAAAAAAGAATAATAAAGCAGGAAATTATTCCAACTATTTTTATTAAAAACGAAGTTTTTTTATCCAAAAATACAGATGTGAAGCAGCTTTGTTTTAAGGTGTTGAAATTGGTTAACCAAATTAATGCGTTTTACAAAATTCCAAATGCAGAGATTCAAATAGATTGTGATTGGTCAGTAGAAAGTAGAGAGGCTTACATGGAATTTTTAAACTATTTTAAACATATTTATAAAAAAAAGCTATCCGCAACCATTCGATTACATCAGATTAAATATTTTGAAAAAACAAAAATACCACCTGTGGATTATGGCGTGTTAATGCTATACAACATAGGTAGCGTAAATGCAAAAGGAGAAAATGCGATATATGATAAAAAAATCGCTTTGCAATATTTACCCTATTTAAAAAAATATCCCTTAAAAATTAAAACGGCTTTACCCATTTTTTCTTGGTTAGTACACACTAGAAATGGTTTGGTTGTACAAATAATTTCTAAGAAAAATAGTAAAGATTATCAAAATAAAATTACTTTTGAAAGCGATAACAAAAAACATGTTGTTGCAAAAAGCGGCATAGCTTTTGGTGACTTTTATAAAAAAGACGATGTTTTATATGAAGAAGTTATTTCGTCAGATCAAATTGAAGAAATGAAAACGTTAATACAAACGTATAGTAGATTTCCTCAAAACGAATTTATTTATTACGATTTAGATCAAAAAAACTTAAATAGAAACAAAAATGAATACACTTTTTAATCCTTTTTACTTCAAATTTTCAATTCTGATTATAAGTTTAATTAGTGTTTTTTCTATTTCTGGTGGAGGAGATGACGAATCGTATTGGACGAATTATAATTCCAGTTTTGCTCCAGAAGCTTTTGTAGATACGGCTTCTACGAAACCTTTGTATTATTCTAGCGATATGTTTTATGGAAATGATACTTATATGCAAGGTCATTCGAATCGATTTGTTGATCATCAAGTTTCAGAATGGAAATCCTATTTAGAGAATCAATTTTCTGCAAAAGAATTACAAGTTATTATTGGTTCTGATTCTTTGAATGACTTATTTGCAACAATGTCTAAAGCAATTAGAAATAATGTTACCAAAGTTTTCAAAAAAAAGTATGATTTGAATAACATAAAAACGAAGCAATTTATTACGTTTATTAATTTGGCCAAGTCGCTTGAAACGGCTACAAACTTTTGGCCAGATTGGGATTATAATACAGATACGTATTCAAGTTCAACTCCAATAAATACAAGTGAAGTAAAAAAAATCGAAAAAACCTTTCATTTAACTACAGATAAATTTCTAAAAGAAAAATATTGGTTTTTAACTATGAAAGCCTATTTCTATTCTGAAAATCAAAATGATGCGCTTACTTTTTTCAATACAACTTCAGAAAAAATTGAAAAAGGAATTAGTTATTACAGAGCTTTGTCGTACGTAGCTGGTATTAATTATTCGAAGAAAAAATTCGCTTTATCTAACTATCAATTTGCTGTGGTTTTTGAAAATTGTCCAATTTTACGAAAAGAGGCAATTTTTGATTTTAAACCTCAGGAAACCAAAGATTTTTATGAATCGTTACTGATGGCTAAGAATAAGGAAGAGAAAGCGGCATTGTGGACATTATTCGGGTATTATGCAGATCCAGTACAAGCGATTTCTGAAGTGTATGCTATTGACCCTAAAAACAAACATTTAATATACTTACTTACTCGTGCCGTGAATAGTGAAGAAAATAAATTGAATAGTTCAGAATATGTAAAATACATGCGAAAATCGTATATAAATGAAAGTATATTAGATCCTAAGTTATATGAAATAGTAAAAGATATCACTCAAAAAAACAATACCTTGCAACCACATATGTGGCAAATTGTTTCAGGTTATTTTGAAACATTAAAAGGAAATTATACTATTGCTACTAAACATTTGAATGAAGCAAAAAAGTTAGCTCCGCAAAAAAATCTTGTACTAAATCAAATTAAATTGTTTGAAGTTTTTAATCAAATTGCTAAAACAAAAGTTTTAAATGCGAAAACAGAAAATGAATTACTTCCTAGTTTAAATTGGTTGTATAATTATGATAAAGAAATTTCAGAAACAACAGAATACTATTCAAAATACACAGCAGAGGAAGAAACAAAATTAAGAACCAGGTTTCTAGTAAGTTGGTCACGTAGCTATATTTCAGAACTATACAAGAAACAAAATAACGTGGTAATGTCCGAACTATTTTTTCGCGAAGCTGATTTTTATGATAATGAGCAACAGCTAGAAAAAATGCAAACCTATTTTTTAGAAAATAAAAATACGGCTTGGGATCAATTTGCAAAGTCTTTATATTCGATTACGCTTGACGATATATATGAATATAAAGGTATCTGGTTGGCGTATCAAAATAAAATTGATGACGCATTAATAGAATTTAAAAAATGTAAAGCACTAGATACTTTATATGGCAATCCATTTAATGGCAAAATAAAAGATTGTATAGAATGCGACCATAATGCGAAGCAAAAAACAAAATATACGAAATTAACTTTTCTAGAGAAAGTTAAAGAAATACAAACTAATGTAGCTAATGATATAGAACCATTTTCGGGTTATATTTTATTGGGGAATTCTTTTTATAATATGTCTCATTACGGAAATGCTAGGTTGTTTTATGATAATTCTATTATAGATCAGTATGGGAATTATGTGCAGGAAAAACATGCATCTAAGTTATATAGTAACACTGTTGCCAAGTATTATTATAAAAAAGCTTTACAAGTAGCAGCAAATGAGGAAGAAAAAGCAAAAGCCACTTTTCTTTTAACTAAAATTGAACGAAATGAGTTTTATCATTCCAAACAATTTATTCCTGATACTGTAGATTTTATTGGTTTCAATGGTTTTAAAACTTTATCAAATAACTATTCTAACACAAAATATTACAGTGAAGTAATCAAAGAATGCGGCTATTTTCAAAAATTCATGAATCAATAAATCGATATGAAACATCTCACCTTATTTTTCTTGTTACTAACTCAAGTTCTCTTTTCACAATCTTTGTTCGAAAAGGCGGAAAAACTCTATAAAGAAAAAAAATTCACAGAAGCCAAAGGGTTGTTTGAATCGTATCTGAAATCAGTTCCCAATCACCAAAAAACAATAGAGTATTTAGGCGATATTGCGGGAAGTTCACAAAAGTGGGATATTGCGATCGATTATTATAAAAAATTAAAAAATCAAAATCCAAACAGTGCTAATTATTGGTTTAAATATGGTGGTGCGATGGGCATGAAAGCCAAATCTGTAAATAAGTTTAAAGCGGTTGGTATGATTGATGATATTGAAACGGCATTTCTAAAAGCGGCTTCATTAGATAAAAACCATGTTGAAACCCGTTGGGCCTTAGTCATGTTGTATATAGAATTACCCGGAATAGTTGGCGGAAGTGAAAAAAAAGCCGTCAAATACGCAGATGAACTTTTAGCTATTTCCAAAGTAGATGGTTATTTAGCAAAAGGATATATAGATGTATATTACAAAAGATATAAAGCAGCAGAAATCAATTTGATAAAAGCGCATCAGGTCGGTAAGTCGGCAACAACCTACGCCAAACTTTTCGATTTATATATGAATAAATTAAAAGACAAAGCAAAAGCACTAAGTATTAAAAAGTAGTTTTAAAGTTACGATTTTAAAAGTGTAATAGGTATTGCGTCCAACTTTTAAACTCATAAACTTTTAAACTCATAAACTAAAAATATGAGAACACATTTCATAGCCATTGGCGGAGCAGCCATGCACAATTTAGCATTAGCGTTACACAATAAAGGATATCAAGTTAC
>CAZULO010000022.1:19248-23373 GCA_964621245.1 uncultured Flavobacterium sp. | reverse complement strand
AAAAAACCTGTTACATTTAACTAACGCAACAGGTTTAATTTTCTTGTAGAATTGGTTTAAATTTTATACATTTTATCCGATTCTCTTATTCTGAAAGGAAGTACAAATGTGACTTTATCACCTGACTGTGCCATTGCACTTTCTTTTCCATTTACCAACATGGTTTCAACTGTAAATTTTTCGTTTCCGGTAGTTGGCCCGATAATATAAATGGTGTCACCTATTTTTAATTCTCCTTTTTCGATTAGAAATTGTCCTACTTGTGCTTTAGGAAAATAATGTTGTCCTTTTCCAATATATACTTTTCTTTCCGTGGCAATTTTTCTTTTTCGAATTTGAGTCACACCAGAAACTTTTACTGGTTTTTGAGTCAATTCTTCAAAAATATTTCTTTCTGAAGATTGTTTGAATTTTAAATCCGCAGATTTTCCTTTTTGAAAAATTTTATTACCGTTTTTAACTCCTTTTCTTAGTTTTTCTTGTTCTTCTAAAGGTAAATAAATCGTTTCCACACAAGTGGTAGAACAACAATTTTCCATCTTTTCAGCACAAGAATCGCATTGAATAAATAGTAAATGACACCCCTCATTCGCACAATTTACATGCGTATCACAAGGTGCACCGCATTGATGACATTGCGCAATAATATCATCTGTAATTCGTTCTCCCAAACGGTGATCGAAAACAAAATTCTTACCAATAAATTTACTTTCTAAACCTTCTTCTTTGATTTGTTTGGCATAATTAATAATTCCACCTTCTAATTGAAAAACGTTTTTAAAACCTTGATGCTTGTAATACGCAGACGCTTTTTCACAACGAATTCCGCCTGTGCAATACATCACTAAATTTTTGTCTTCTTTGAAATCTTTAAGTTGCTCATTGATAATCGGCAAACTTTCACGAAACGTTTCTACATCTGGTGTAATCGCTCCTTTAAAATGTCCGACTTCACTTTCATAATGATTCCTAAAATCCACTACAATAGTATTTGGATCCTCTAAAATCGCATTGAATTCTCTAGCATTTAAATGCACTCCTTTATTCGTAACATCAAACGTTTCGTCATTTAAACCATCTGCTACGATTTTTGAGCGCACTTTTATGGTTAACTTTAAAAACGAATGATCATCATGTTCTACCGCAATATTCAAACGAATGCCTTTCATGAAATCGTACTTTTCTAACGTTTCTCTAAAAGCATCAATATTTTCTGCTGGAACTGACATTTGTGCGTTGATTCCTTCGGTAGCGACATAAATTCGGCCTAAGGCATCTAATTTATTCCACTTCAGAAATAAGTCGTTTCTAAATTGTGTTGGGTTTTCAATTTTGGCATACGCATAAAAAGAAAGCGTTAATCTTTGACCGGATTGGTCAATTAACTTGGCTCTTTCTTCTGCGCTTAAGGTGTTATACAGTTGCATGCTATAAACATTTTAAGGGTTAGAGACGTGATAAATCACTTATGTAAAGAATTCTAAATGGAAGAATTCGAGTGCAAAGTTATATTTTTTTATAAAATCACAAAACATATTAACATTGTTTGTTCCGATTAAAAAATTCTGTATTTTTACAAAAATTTATTATTATGAGCACGGAAAAAGAAGCAAAATTAAAAGCCTTACAACTAACGTTAGACAAATTAGATAAAACTTACGGTAAAGGAACGGTAATGAAAATGGGAGATTCTGCTGTTGAAGAAGTAGAAACCATTTCGTCTGGATCTTTAGGTGTTGATATTGCCTTGGGTGTAAATGGATATCCAAAAGGAAGAATCATAGAAATTTACGGACCAGAATCTTCAGGTAAAACTACGTTAACTTTACACGCCATTGCTGAAACTCAGAAAGCGGGAGGAATTGCCGCTTTTATTGATGCGGAACATGCTTTTGACCGTTTTTATGCCGAAAAATTAGGTATTGATATAGATAATTTAATTATTTCTCAACCGGATAATGGAGAACAAGCTTTAGAAATTGCTGAAAGTTTAATTCGTTCAGGAGCTGTAGATATTGTAGTAATTGACTCGGTAGCTGCCTTAACTCCTAAAAGTGAAATTGAAGGTGATATGGGTGACAGTAAAATGGGATTACACGCTCGTTTGATGTCGCAAGCCTTAAGAAAACTAACAGGAACCATTCATAAAACAAAATGTACCGTATTTTTCATTAACCAATTAAGAGATAAAATTGGTGTGATGTTTGGAAGTCCGGAAACGACAACTGGAGGTAATGCTTTGAAGTTTTATGCTTCAATTCGTATCGATATCAGACGTTCTTCACAAATAAAAGATGGAGAAAACGTAATTGGTAATAGAACGAAAGTTAAAATCGTAAAAAACAAAGTGGCACCACCTTTTAGAACCGCAGAATTCGATATTATGTATGGTGAAGGTGTTTCTAAAGTAGGAGAAGTACTTGACTTAGCTGTTGATTTTGAAGTCATCAAAAAAAGTGGTTCTTGGTTCAGTTATGGAGAAACCAAATTAGGACAAGGTAGAGATACCGTAAAACAACTTATTAAAGATAATCCAGAATTAATGGATGAATTGGAAATTAAAATTAAAGAAATTTTAAAAGAACAAGCCGAATAAAATTAAAATCATCCTTAGGGATGATTTTTTTTTTTGAATGTTACGCAACCTTTTTGTACTTTTTGCATCTACTAACAAAAACAAATTTATAATGAAAAAAATTTTAGCACTTATTGGATGTATTTTTTTAACTCTTTCTTGTTCAACAGATACCACTACCTACGAGCAAACTATACGTTATGAATTAATTCCCACTCAAAGTGTAATTATTGATGACGTATTATATGTTGGTGAAGAAAATATTATCACCATTAAATATTCTAAACCTAACAATTGTTATGGATTCAACGGACTTATTTACGAAAAAGAAGGTAACACAAGAACTATTGGGGTTCAAAACTATGTTTTAGAAAAACCAGATTGTCAACCTATTAGCAATGATGTAAGCCAAACAAGCTTTAATTTTTTACCAGAAACTATTGGAACATATACTTTTAAATTCTATCAAGGTAAAGATGCAAATGGGAATAATCTGTTTTTAGAAATCCAAAGAGATGTTGTAGTACGATAAATCTAACTAATGACTGATAAGCTTCTACAGGAATGCAAGAAAAATAATTCTCATGCGCAAGAGCAATTATACAAGCTTTTAGCTCCAAAATTGTTTGCCGTAAGTTTAAAGTATTCCCGAAATTATGAAGAAGCACAAGACAATTTACAAGAAAGTTTTTTAATTCTTTTTGAAAAAATCAATCAGTTCCAAGGAAATGGATCTTTTGAAGGTTGGGCCAAAAGGTTAGTCATCAACTACGTATTGCAACAATACAGAAAAGAAATTAACTTTTTAGAACTGGTTACCGACCAATTACCAAACATAGAAGAAGTTGAAATTGACGACGACGGAGTAAGTATGGAATTTTTATTAAAAATTATTCAAGAATTACCAGATCGATACCGTTTAGTTTTTAATTTATATGTAATCGATGGCTATTCGCACAAAGAAATTGCCAATATTTTGGAAATATCAGAAGGTACTTCTAAGTCAAACTTAGCCCGTGCAAAGATGAACTTGAAAGAAAAAATAGAACAAACTAAATCTACTTTTTATAAATCCAAATAGTTGGTAAACGAAAAAATAGAAATCGCTTTTAACCAATCATCTTTGTGTTTGGTTTAGAAAACAAAAGTAAAATGAAAGAAAATAAAAATATAGAACGTCTTTTTCAGGAAAAATTTAAAGATTTTGAAGTTTCACCACCCGATTTTATTTGGGAAAACATTCAAGAACAATTACATCCTGAAGAGAAAAAAAGAAGAATAATCCCGTTTTGGTTTAAAACTGTCGGAATTGCCGCTTCTTTTGTAGTTTTAGTTTCTTTACTTTTCTACAATACTTCTTCTCAGTTTAATCCTGCAAAAATAAACACATCAACAGTAAGTACAAGAGAAATAAACAACATTGAAATCAATACGTCTTCTAAAAATAAGGCAAACGCATCCAAATCCGAAGAAAAAAACCAAGAAAATCTAGTTAAAAAAAATAGTGTAACATCAAATTCTTATCCACTAGTACAAAGTAATGAAACTCA
>CAZULO010000022.1:16845-19148 GCA_964621245.1 uncultured Flavobacterium sp. | reverse complement strand
ATAACTATGCTGAAAGATGAGAACAAGTCGATTTCAACTACTAAAGTAAACCCATTTACAAATGGTGTTACAACTATTTCAAAACCCTTTGCCATAGCTCCAAGTAAGTTGGAAACTGAAAACAAATCAATTTCTAACTTTAAAGTTAACCCATTTTCTAATAATGAACCAACATTTTCAACAAACAATGCAACAGCAGCAAATAAGTTGAATACTGAAAACAAGTCGGTTTTAAATACTAAAGATAACGTGTTTTCAGATGGTGTTTTAAACTCACTATCTTCCAATCTTAAGGATAATAATAAGAGTGATAGAAAAAATATCGATACAAAAAATACTTTTTCAAACGTTACAAATTTAGCCACTATAGAAGTTCAAAAAACAGATTCATTAGCAGTAACAACACGTTCAATTGAAGAAAACCCAATGGAAAAATTGCTTCGTGAAAAAGAGACAAAAACGGTTGCTGATGAAACAGAGAAATGGAGTAAATGGGCCGTAAACAGTTTTGTTTCGCCTGTTTTCTTCAATTCTTTTGCTTCTGGATCACCAATTTCAGATGAATTTACCTCAAACGAAAAATCATTTAATAGATCAACAAGTTTTGGTGTAGGTGTAGCTTATTATGTAAATAAACGGTTAGCCATCCGATCTGGAATTAGCAATTTAAATTTAAACTACGACACGAAAGACATTGCTTTTTATTCTTCTTTTGAAGACCAATCGAAAATCGCTAATACCAACATACAAAGAAATCAAAACGGAAAATATTTAGTCATTCGTGGTGAAAAAGAAATTCCACAAACCATTACCGAAAGCGAAATTTTTGAAGTCAGTCAAACCTTAGGAAATTTAAACCAAAGTACACAATACATAGAAGTTCCAGTGGAAATGTCCTATGCTATTTTGAACAAAAAAATTACGATTGCCCTAAAAGGTGGAATGAGTACGCTGTTTTTAACCGAAAACAAAATCTCTATTAATTCAGAAGACGGCAACACTCAAATTGGAAAAGCATCCAACCTAAACACCATTCATTTTAGTAGTAATGTCGGATTAGGATTAGGTTATACGTTTCTGAAAAATTTTCAATTTAATGTAGAGCCAACGTTAAGGTATCAATTAAATACCTTTACCAAAAATTCCGAAAATTTCTCGCCCTACGTAATTGGGGTCAATACCGGAATTAGTTACAAGTTTTAAGTTAAGTTACATAATTTAGTTAAGTTGTTTCAATACTTGACTGGTTCAAGTTGAAACTGAAAAAGCGTCTTTCCCAGAGACGCTTTTTTTATAATACATCGTTTTCTAAATCCGCTAAAATCACATTTCGAACGGCAGCTTTTATCGCATGACGGTCTTCCATTTTTTTGCCTTTGGTAGGAATAGGTTGGTGTATGATAGCACGCATTTTACCAGGAGTTCCACTAAAAAAGGTATAAGAAAATCGCTTTTTATTATCAAAAAATGTCATCGGAACAATATCTAATTCATGCTCAATAGCAATCCGAAAAGCACCATCTTTAAATTCATCTAACAACACACTTTCATCTGGGACGCCACCTTCAGGAAAAATACAAATACTTAAACCTTGATTTATTCGTTTTTGAGCGCGTTCAAATACTTCATACCTACTTTTGCTACTACCTCTATCCACCAAAATACAAACTCTTTTATATATGAATCCAAAAACCGGAATCTTCACCAATTCTTTTTTTCCTACAAATACAAACGGATGATTTTTCACTGCCAACAACATCAACATAATATCTGTCATTGAAGTGTGATTGGCCACCAACATATAACTTTTACCCTCTTCAAAAACTTCATCTCCTTTAATTGAATACCTAAAACCCATACCAAATAAAATAATTTTCGACCAAAGTCGAGCAATCTTAAAAAATAAAGGATACGTTTTTTCACTAAGTATGGACACAAAAATAAATGGAAACAGCACCAAAATAGGCACCAACATTAACAGGTAAAACCAAATTCTATAAAGCAACCACAACGGATAAAGTACTAGTTTCATTCTAATTTTTTTTTTGAAACACAAATATAACATTTCATAAGTAAGTTTCTATTGTTTTTTATTGGTCATATGTTAACGCTCTTTTTTATAGGAGTTTGTTTTTAAGTGCAATTTCAAAACAAAACCACACCCGCTTTCCGTTATATCTGTTACAAATTGCTTTTTACGTAGCAATTTATAAAAAGATGCCAATGCAATAGGAGTTATCTACTCGTGTAACTTTCAACTGAACACTAAAAACTGGGACTAAATTCTTTTTACTTTTTACTTG
>CAZULO010000022.1:5948-16745 GCA_964621245.1 uncultured Flavobacterium sp. | reverse complement strand
TAACTTTCAACTGAACACTAAAAACTGGGACTAAATTCTTTTTACTTTTTACTTGGCTCTTTTTACTTGGCTCTTTTTACATAAACACTTACATTTGCAAAAACATATAAAAAATGGCAAAAATATTAACAGGTGTCCAAAGTACAGGTACACCACATTTAGGAAATTTATTAGGTGCAATTATTCCAGCTATACAAATGGCAAATGATCCAGCCAATGAATCATTTTTATTTATTGCCGACTTACATTCAATTACCCAAATTAAAAATGGAACCGAATTAAAAACGAACACGTATAGCACAGCAGCGGCTTGGTTAGCTTGTGGTTTAAATACGGATAAAGTAGTTTTTTACCGCCAATCAGACGTGCCACAAACCGCAGAATTATCTTGGTACTTAAGTTGCTTCTTCCCTTTTCAGCGTTTAACTTTAGCGCATTCTTTCAAAGATAAAGCCGATCGGTTAGAAGATGTAAATGCGGGATTATTCACCTATCCTATGTTAATGGCTGCTGATATTTTATTATATGATGCACAAATTGTACCCGTTGGAAAAGACCAAATGCAACATTTAGAAATTACTAGAGA
Organism: uncultured Flavobacterium sp.; assembly: GCA_964621245.1. GTDB lineage: Bacteria > Bacteroidota > Bacteroidia > Flavobacteriales > Flavobacteriaceae > Flavobacterium. Next base: position 16,159 of record CAZULO010000022.1, on the reverse strand, counting down.
TGTAGCTTCTCGATTCAATCATCAAATGGGTGAAACGTTCGTATTACCAGAAGGAAAAACAAGTGAAGACACTATGTTAATTCCAGGAACAGATGGACAAAAAATGAGTAAATCTCGTAATAACTTCATCAATATTTTCTTGGATGATAAAGCTTTATTAAAGCAAATTAAAAGTATTGAAACCGACAGTACGCCTTTAGAAGCTCCAAAAAATCCAGACACCTGCAATGTTTTCGGATTATATAAATTACTTGGTTCAGAATCAGAAATTGCCGATTTAAAAACTAAATACTTAGCTGGAAATTTTGGTTTCGGACACGCCAAACAAGCCCTATTCGATTTAATCACCGAAAAATTTAAAACCGAAAGGGAAAAATACAACTACTACATCAACAATTTAGAAGAGGTAGATAAATTACTTTTAGAAGGTGCTACAAAAGCTGGCAAAGTGGCTGATGGTGTTTTAAAAAGAGTAAGAGAGAAATTAGGGTTTCTGTAAATTTTTCTAGACATATTTTCACAAATTTCACAAATTAGTTTCGTACTAATCTGTGAAATTTGTGTTTTAATCTAAACCGCTTCAAACAATTTTCCTGGCAAAGGTCTAATTACCCCTTTCAATTCCATATTTAATAATAAAGATGAAATTTTAAAAATTGGAAAATCGCAATCTAAAGCAATAATATCTAGTAATTGAGGAGCTTTTTTCTCTAAATAATCATAAATTTTTTGCTCTTCATCTGTTAAGGACACAAACAATTGCTTTTGTATGGGTTTGGTTGCTTTTTGGTCTAAATCCCAATTCAGAATATACACTAAATCAGCAGCGCTATTGAGTAAATGGGCTCTTTGTGTTTTTATTAAATTATTACAACCCATACTATATTTATCTGTCGTTCTGCCAGGAACAGCAAAAACATCTCGGTTGTAATCGTTTGCAAAATTTGCAGTAATTAAAGAACCTCCTTTTTCGGCACTTTCTATAACAACAGTAGCTTCACTCATACCCGCCACAATCCGATTACGTTTAATAAAATTTTCCCTATCTGGGTTGGAAGTACTCCAAAATTCGGTCATAAAACCTCCATTTTGATTCATCTTAGCCATGTATTTTTGGTGTATTTTGGGATAAATTTGGTTTAATCCATGCGCTAACACGCCAATAGTTTGCAAATTATGATCTACAGCCGCCTGATGCGCCACAATGTCTACACCATAAGCGAAACCACTAACAATAACTGGGTTTAGAGGAGCCAAATCTGCCAATAATTTTTTAGTAAATTCTATTCCGTACGAAGTAATTTGCCGAGTTCCAACAATATTAATTATCTTTTGATTTTTTAAATTAATAGTTCCCGTTTGAAATAAAATTACCGGACCGTCTGCACAATGTTTCAAACGTTCTGGGTAAGTAGTATCTAAAAAATAAGTGGTAGAAATGTTTTCTTTTTCAATAAATTTGAGTTCCTTTTCGGCAAGTTTGAAGGCTGAAGGGTCATGCATTTTTTTATAAAGCATTTCTCCTATTCCATCAATGGCAAGAATTGTTTTTTTAGAAGAAGTGAAAACTTCCTGAGGAGAACCACAATAGTGGATTAATTTTTTGGCAACAACATCACCAACTCCTTCCACTTTTAAAAGTGCGAGTGTGTGTAATAATTCAGTATCTAACATGGCGTATAATATATCTCACAAATATATTTATATTTTATTAATTTGAAAATCAATCCTTAAAAAAAACGAAACCAAATTGTTAATAAAAATTGTTAACAAAATTTTGTTTTTGGCTTTGAATACTTAATTTTGCTACTATGAAAACAGAGAAATACATTGCTGGATTATTATATCGATACCAATGCGTAAGCGTTCCAGGATTTGGTGCGTTTTTAAGTGAATGGCAATCGGCTCAAATTACTGAAAGCCAACATTCGTTTATACCACCAAGAAAAGTGATTTCTTTTAATTCTCATATTAAAACCAATGACGGCTTGTTGGCGAATCATATCGCTTTACAAGAAAAAATTAGTTATGAATCTGCCGTAGCTAAAATACAAAGTCAAGTACTTTTTTGGGAAGAGAAACTTAGAAACAAAGAAACAATTACATTAGAAAACATTGGTGAGTTTTATTCTAACTCTGAAAACAACTTAGTCTTCAAACCGAATACAACAACTAATTATTTAATGGATTCGTTTGGTTTAAGTAGTTTCAACTCACCTGAAATTATACGAGCTACTTCCTTAGCTACAGAAACTTCCACAACTGTTGAAACAGCACCTGTTTTCGAATTAGAACCAGTAAAAAATCTTAAGGAAGAAACTTTAGAAGAAACCCAATCCGTTTTTGAAATTACACCAAAATCAACGCAAATAAATTGGTTAAAATATGCTGCTGCAGCCGTAATAGCTACCGGATTTGGTACGTATGGTTACAAAATGTATATGGATTATACGGTAGAACAAAAAATGTTGTGGGTTGAAAAATCAGTGCAAGAAAAAGTGGCCCAAAAATTACAAGAAGCTACTTTTGTGTTACCCAATCCAATGACTACGGTTGATTTAACAATTGAAAAACAAGCCCTTAAAAAATACCATGTAGTAGCAGGCGCATACCGAAACGAACACAACGCTAAAAAAGCTATGAAAGAATTAATAGCACAAGGTTTTGAAGCACATTTATTGAAAAAAAACAAATCAGGTTTAATTCCTGTAGCCTTCGCAAGTTACTCTAATTTAAGTGAAGCTGAGAATCAGAAGCAAAAAATAAAAAGCATAGACAGCTTAGACGCTTGGTTATTGATAGATTAAAGGAATCCCAATTTTGGGATTTTTTTATACCTTGTTTTTAAATCAGAGTTATTATCTTTGTAAAAAAAACAATGCCAAACAAATATCCTTCTGACTCTGTAACCGTACTAACCGATTTAGTTTTACCAGGTGAAACCAATCCTTTAAACAACCTTTTTGGTGGCGAATTATTAGCACGTATGGATCGAGCGGCTAGTATTACAGCACGCAGACATTCCCGAAGAATTTGTGTAACTGCTTCTGTAAATCATGTAGCGTTTAACAAATCTATTCCTTTAGGAAGTGTGGTAACTGTAGAAGCTAAAGTATCCCGAACCTTTTCTACTTCTATGGAAATTTATATCGATGTTTGGATTGAAGATAGAGAATCAGGTATAAAAGTAAAAGCTAATGAAGGAATTTATACCTTTGTAGCAGTTGATGAAATGGGCACACCTATGCCGGTTCCACCAATTGAACCACAAACGGAATTAGAAATTCAACGCTTTGATGCCGCATTAAGAAGAAAACAACTGAGCTTGGTTTTGGCTGGTAAAATGAACGCCAGTGATGCCACCGAATTAAAAGCTTTATTTACCAAATAAAAACAAACCTATGGATTTTTATAAATTAGCCATTAAAGAAATCAAACGAGAAACCAAAAATGCTGTTTCTATCGTTTTTAATATTCCGGAAGAATTAAAAGCTGTATATCAGTTTGTAGCTGGACAATATGTTACCCTAAAATTAACCTTAGACGGAAAAGAGATTCGTAGAGCTTACTCAATTTGTTCTTCTCCCAAAAGTGGCGAATTACGAATTGCAGTAAAAGAAGTAAAAAACGGTACTTTTTCAAAATTTGCTAATAATAATTTAGCGGTTGGCGATTTATTAGAAGTAAGTATTCCGGAAGGAAAATTTACCTTTGAAGCCAAACACGAAAATCAAAAAAGTTATGCCGCTTTTGCTGCTGGAAGTGGAATTACACCCGTTTTATCTATTGCAAAAAGTGTTTTAGAAGAAGAACCAAACAGTACGTTTGTATTGGTTTACGGAAATAAAGATGTGGCTGAAACTATATTCCATGAGGAATTACACACTCTTCAACTACAAAATTTAGGTCGCTTTTTTGTAGATTTTGTATACAGTCAAGCTGCTATTAACGGAGAATTATCTGGAAGAATTGACAAAACTGTGGTAAACACAATACTTAAAACCAAACATGCAGATAAATCGTTTGCTAAGTTTTATTTATGTGGACCAGAAGAAATGATTAAAGTAGTTTCGGCAACTTTAACTGAAAATAATGTAGCAGAAAAAGATATTAAATTTGAATTATTTGGTACTTCACCTGCTCCAGAAAACAAAGCTGCAGCCGGACAAAACGGACATACTAACATTTCAATCTTAGTAGATTCTGATGAAGTGACTTTTGAAATGAGTCAGAAACAAACCATTTTAGAAGCGGCTTTAAAACAAGGTTTAGATGTGCCTTATTCGTGTCAAGGTGGAATTTGCAGCAGTTGTATTTGCCGCGTTACAGAAGGAAGCGCCACTATGAATAAAAACCAAATTTTAACCGATAATGAAGTTGCGGAAGGTTTAGTTTTGGCGTGTCAGGCTGTTCCAACAACTTCTGAGATTAAAGTTGATTTTGATAATATATAAGACTATCAAAAAAGCAATAAAAAACCCTAAATCGAATTTTTGATTTAGGGTTTTTCTTTTTTTTATAAAACTGAATTGATTTTACTCACAACCGTTTCTGGCAAAATACTTCGCATCGCATTTTCATAACCTTCCACTTTTTTATTTCCATACACCGATGTAGGTAAAAACGGAAATTGTTTTCTATCAGAAGTAATACAAAAATCATCCGGTTGGTTGAAGGGTTTGAACCCAGCAAAAGGATGTGTAGCACCCCAAAGTGTAATCACTTTTACACCCAACATAGCGGCAATATGTGCGTTTCCAGAATCCATAGACAACATCAAATCTAAATTTGAAATAAAATCTAATTCCTGCTGAAATTTGATTTTACCAGCCACAACAACTACCTTTTCATGGTTGTTTTTAAGTTGATTCAATTTCTGAATCTCTTCATTACCGCCACCAAATAAAAAGATTTTTAGGGAAGTATTTTTGGTTAATGCATCAATCACTTCTTGCATAAAATCAATCGGATACACTTTACTTTCATATTGAGCGAAGGGTGCGATTCCGATCCAATTTCCTTCTTTTTTTCCCGTAATGGTAAGAATTTCTTCTGATAAAACTGCTTTGTCAGGAAACGTTGGATAATCTAAACTTAAAGAAAATCCTAATTTTTCAAACGTTTCTATATGTCTGGAAAACATCGATTTTGTTGGAGAAATGGTTTTAACTTCTAGCTTTGTAAGTTCTTTTTTATCTTTTCTGCCTTTATCTGTTGCCGCTACTTTTTTACCTGTTAAAGCAAATAAAGTTCTTACGACTTTTGATCGCAACACATTATGTAAATCTGCCACGGTATCGATATTTAGTTTTCGTAAATCGGAAAACAGACGCAGCAAACCTAAAAAACCTTTGTGTCTTTCTTTTAAATCGATAGCAAAAAAGGTAAGATTTTCAATATCATCAAAAAAAGGCTTAAAAAAAGGGCGAGAAACTACCGTAATTTTAACTTCAGGATAGTGCAAAGAAAAAGCTCTCAGCACAGGAACAGTCATAGCGACATCACCCATAGCTGAAAGCCTGATTACTAAAATATGTTTAGTCATTTATTTTTTATTATGATACAACACTGGATTCAACTCCTCGTCGTTGTACATTTTCATTTGTTTGTACACCTTCATGAATTTGTCGCCCTTTTCAATATCTTCAATCAACTGACTAATCGAAATAAACATGTCGTTTTTTTGATCTAACAAAACGTTTAATTTTTCCTGACATTTCGCTCTATGCGCTGCAGAAGCTTCTTCTCGTGTAGCTTCTTCATTCATGTGATAAATTTTCAAAGCTAAAATAGATAATCTATCAATCGCCCAAGCCGGACTTTCCGTATTAATTCTTGCGTTTGGTTTCACTTGAACTTCCGCATATTTCTGTAAAAAATAACCATCAATATATTCCACCATATCCGTTCTTACTTGGTTGGAAGCATCGATTTTACGTTTTAAATCTAGGGCAGCAACCGGATCAATATTCGGATCACGAACGATATCTTCATAATGCCATTGTACCGTATCTACCCAGTTTTTAGCGTAAAGTAAGTGCTCCACAGAACCTTTTTCGTGTGGATTTAAAACCGGTTGATATACATCATCAATAATATGATAGTCTTTTATAGATTGTTCAAAAATGGGAAAGGCAAATTCTGCAAACATAGTTTCTTATTTAATTTACAAAAATAAGGATTTTTTGTACTTTTAACCTCAATTTTCAAATTATCTCACATGAACATTCATTATATTTCCGAAAAAAACAGCATACTCAATCATTTTCTTACCCAACTTAGGGATATAAACATTCAGAAAGACAGCATGCGTTTCAGAAAAAATATTGAACGTATTGGTGAAATTATGGCGTATGAATTGAGCAAAAAATTAGAATATAAAGACATTGCCGTTCAAACTCCATTGGGTGTAAAACACACTACAACCATATCTGAAAACATAGTTTTGTGTTCTATTTTACGAGCAGGATTGGCTTTACACCAAGGATTTATGAACTTTTTTGACGATGCCGAAAACGGTTTTGTTTCCGCTTACAGACATCATTACAATAACGATGATGATTTTGAAATTTTAGTAGAATACAAGGCCACACCCACTTTTAATAACAAGACTTTAATTTTGATTGATCCGATGTTGGCCACAGGACAATCTTTAGTCGCTGTTTTGAATAAACTTTTAGCAGAACATAATCCGAAACAAATTCATATTGCAGTGGTGATTGCTGTTCCTGAAGGCATTCAATACTTACAAGAAAATTTACCTGAAAATTGTCATTTATGGGTAGCTGCTTTAGACGAAAAACTTAACGAAAAAAATTATATTATTCCTGGTTTAGGCGACGCAGGTGATTTAGCCTATGGTAATAAATTATAATTGTGCGAAAAAGAAAAATAATCCTACTGCAAAAAGCAGATATAACGACACTTCTTTGTACACTGAATCTTCAAATTTTTCAAACATATTTGCACCTAAAATAGATAAAGGGGCAAAAGAATAAATCAATAGTACATTAGATTTTTCTGGCGACAACACATATATTCCTACCGACAAAATAAAAGAAAAATAAATTTGTTTGTAAGAGGACTGCATGTTTAACGGTTTGTTTTGATAGTCAAAAGTTTGTGATGTAAAAAACAATACAGCAATGGAAACAAAAAGCGCTAAAGCCATATTTTGATATACATTATCAAAGGAGAAAAAGTTAAATCCGATATCAAAAATATTTTCGTTTATGGTGTAATTATCGAATAAAATTAAACTGGTAAAGATGTACAAAATCCAAACACATAAAAAAGAAACAAAAGGCAATAACCAGTTTTTATAATCTTTGCTTGAATGGAAAATAATGGAAATAAACACCAAAACGATATACAAAATACTCCAAAAATGAAAAATAGCAGATAAGAAAATCCAAAAAGAGGCATCAAAAATTTTCTCTTTTGAAGAACTTAGAACTTTTAAAGAAATTAAACGTCTGAGCGCAAGTAGTAAAAACACATTTGACAATACAATTTTAATATTGTTTAAAATGGTAGGAAACAATAAAATGAAAATGAAAAATATCAAAATGGCATAATTATCATTCTTTGTCAAAGAGTTTTTTAGAGAAATAAAATTGATTAAAAAAAACGAAAAGATGATAAGTACCAAAACTATAGCTTGATTCAAACTGTTTTTAGAGGTCAGAACGACTTCTGAAACTTGAAATTGATACAAAAAAAAGCAAGAAAGTAGCATTATGAAAATTAATGCATAATTTATTGGTCGAGTTTTGCTAAAAAGGCTTGCAATCATAAAGATATTTTATATTTTTGTAGTGTAAATATAATAATAAAAAAATGAAAGCATTTTTCGAAGCAATACAATTTTTATTTGTTGAAGTACTTTTTGTACCAATGGACTTATTAAGAAGTTGGGAATTAACCAATTGGTGGGGTGCAAATATCATCAACTGGGTATTTATTTGTATTTGTTGTTATTGGACTGTTTATTGGACCAAACAATTACAAATTTTCAAAAAATCGGGTGAAGATGAGCAAGATACAACTGCACATTCTTTCTTAACGAAATAATTTCTTTTAAAAATATAAAAAAACACTGTACTACAATTAGCACAGTGTTTTTTCGTGTCTATAAGTCAGAGATTCAATTATAAATCAAATCCTATATCTTTTCTGTAATTCATCTTATCAAATTTTAGATTATCTATAGTTTGATACGAGGTTTTTGTCGCTTCAACGAACGTATTTCCAAAAGAAGTAACCGCTAAAACTCGACCTCCATTAGAAAGTATTTTCCCGTTTTCTTCTTTTGTTCCTGCATGAAAAATTAAAGATTCTGATTCTTTATCTAAACCTGAAATTTCTTTACCTTTTTCAAATGCTTCAGGATAACCGCCAGAAACTACTACAATTGTCGCTGCCGTTCTTTCGTCTAATTCCAATTCAAAATCCGATAATTTTTCAGTTGCAACCGCTTGAAATAAAGCTACTAAATCACTTTTGATTCTTGGTAAAACTACTTCGGTTTCGGGGTCGCCCATTCTTACATTATATTCAATCACAAATGGATCATTTCCAACTTTTATCAAACCAATAAATACAAAACCTTTATATTCAATGTTGTCTGTTTTTAAACCATTTATAGTTGGAACTACAATTCGTTCTTCAATTTTTTGCATCAATGCAGCATCCGCAAAAGGAACAGGAGAAATAGCGCCCATTCCGCCAGTGTTTAAACCTGTGTCGCCTTCGCCAATTCTTTTATAATCTTTCGCAGTTGGTAAAATTTTGTAACTTTTTCCGTCCGTTAAAACGAAACAACTTAATTCGATTCCGTCTAAAAACTCTTCAATAACCACTTTCGAACTCGCTGAACCAAATTTAGCATCCACTAACATCGCTTTCAATTCGTCTTTTGCTTCTTGTAAATCGTTTAAAATTACAACGCCTTTTCCAGCAGCTAAACCATCTGCCTTTAATACATAAGGCGGAGAAAGCGTTTCTAAAAAAGCATATCCTTTTTCAACTGTTTCAGAAGTAAAACTTTCATATTTTGCTGTTGGAATATTGTTTTTGACTAAAAATTCTTTGGCAAATTCTTTACTTCCTTCTAATTGAGCGCCTAATTTTGAGGGTCCAATTACTGGAATTGTATTTAAAGCTGCGTCATTTTTGAAGAAATCGTAAATTCCGTTTACTAAAGGATCTTCTGGTCCGACTACCACCATTTCAATAGCATTGGCTAAAACAAATTGTTTCACCGTTTCAAAATTGTTTGGATTGATAGCCACATTTGTAGCAATTTGTGCTGTTCCTGCGTTTCCTGGCGCTACAAAAAGTTGCGAGCAAAGGGCACTTTGGGTCATTTTCCAAGCAAAAGCATGTTCTCTTCCACCAGAACCTAAAAGTAAAATATTCATATCGTGTGTTGTTTGTTTCTGCAAAAATAGTTGTTTTACTTGGAAAAAAAAGTAAGTCTTTGTTAGATTATAAAATTAGGTTTGTTAATTTTGAATAAATTCAGAAATCGTGTTGCACTTATTCAATTTATCTTTAAAAATAAATGGTTTCCCCATGAAGGAAGCTCAGTTTGAATTTGAAAAAAATCTCAAAATTTCTGAATCTGAGTATCAAAATTTTATTGAAACTAAGCGTCAAGAAATTGTACAATTTCATTTAGAAAACAATATGTTTTATAAAAATTTAGTTGGAAACCAAACTGTTTCAAATTGGAATGATTTACCGATTTTGACCAAAAAAAACCTTCAGGTTCCTTTAAATGAAAGACTTTCGAAAGGTTTTGAAAAGAATATTTACATCAATAAAACTTCAGGTTCCAGTGGCGATCCGTTTATATTCGCAAAAGATAAATTTTCACATGCGCTTACTTGGTATTCTAATATTTACCGATTTGGCTGGTTTGGTATTAATTTTAATACGTCGTTACAAGCAAGATTTTATGGTATTCCGTTAGATAAATTTGGGTATTATAAAGAACGTTTCAAGGATTTTTTAGCTAAAAGATATCGCTTTCCGATTTTCGATTTATCAGATGTAGTTTTGGAAGAAATTCTGAAAAAATTCCAACAGAAAAAATTCGATTATATTAATGGATATACGAGTTCCGTTGTGCTTTTTGCGAAATTCTTGCAATCTAAAAACATTATTTTAAAAGATATTTGTCCGACTTTAAAAGTCTGTATGGTTAC
>CAZULO010000022.1:0-5848 GCA_964621245.1 uncultured Flavobacterium sp. | reverse complement strand
AAGCGCATCCTTTCATTCGCTATGAAATTGGAGATTTGGGTATTTTAGACGAAAAAAGCACTTGGAAAAAACCAATTTTGAAGCAATTAATTGGAAGAACGAACGATGTAGCTCTTTTACCAAGTGGAAAAAAATCACCAGGATTAACATTTTATTACGTAACAAAAAGCATTATTGAAGATGATGGAAATGTGAAAGAATTTATCATCAAACAAACTAAATTAGACTGTTTTGAAATCGATTATGTAAGTGAAAAAGCACTTTCTACAGCACAGATTGAAGAAATTCAGAAAGCCATTGATTTATATTTAGAACCGAATTTGAAGTTTACTTATACTCGAAAAGAATTTTTAACGAGAAGCAATCGTGGAAAATTGAAGCAATTTACTTCGTTATTAAAATAGCCTCACCCCAACCCTCTCCAAAGGAAAGGGAGCCAAAGCGTGATTTAGTTTGTGCTTAAGATCTTAATTTATACTTCGGTTTGATGACCAATTGAATATACAAAAATTGCATAGTATCGAAACAAGCCATTAGAAAATTTCGTTTGTGGAAATCTTTATATACTTTGAAATTATATTTAATTAATTTCCATTTGGATGCAGAAATAGAATCTTGTCGAACCCTATAATAAGCTAAAGATTCTGGAACTGGAGTCGCGAATTTAGTTTGCTTTACAATTTCTAACCACAACATCCAGTCTTGTCTTTTTTTGATAGCCGAAATTGGTATTTTTCCAAAAAAATCTACCGAATAAATTCCGGTTAAATTGCCAATCCAATTGCAATAATATAATTGTTTATAGGTGATTTTTGAAGGAGTTGTAATCGTTTCATTTCTCAAATTTCCAATTTCATCTATGGTTTCATAAAACGAAAAAGTGAAGGGAATATTTTGAGATTCCATGAAAGTAAGTTGCTTTTCTAGTTTTTCAGGTTTCCATAAATCGTCTGCGTCTAAAAAAGCGATAAAATTTCCTGAAGCTTGCTGAATACCGAAGTTTCTAGCTACACCTGCTCCTGAGTTTTTTTCTAATTGGAAGGTTTTTACACGAATATCTTGAGAGGCAAATTTTGAAAGTATAGCAAAAGTTTCATCTTTAGAACCATCATCAACCAAAATTAATTCCCAATTTTCATAGGTTTGATGTAAAATGGATTGAACCGTTTCAGAAATATATTTTTCCGAATTAAAACAAGGTGTAATTATAGAAACTAAATGCATTAGTACGCTTTTTCTTCCCCTTTAATGGCGTTAAGTACTGTTTTGTAAATAATTTTAACATCTAATAAAACAGACCAATTTTCTAAATAAAAAATATCAAATCTCACTCTATTCACGATGTCTTTTTCTGTTTCTACTTCACCTCTACATCCGTTTATTTGAGCTAAGCCGGTAATTCCTGGTTTAATAAAATGTCTCACCATAAACTTATCAATACTTTTCGCATACATTTCGGTGTGACTGACCATATGCGGTCTTGGACCCACAACCGACATATCGCCAAGAATTACATTGAAAAACTGAGGTAATTCATCAATACTGAACTTTCTTATTACTTTACCTAATTTGGTAACACGAGGATCGTTTTTTTGGACTTGTTCTAAATCGGCGATAGCGTTCAATTGCATGGATCTGAATTTATAACAATAAAACTCTTTGTAATTTAATCCATTTCTTTTTTGTTTGAAAAACACAGGACCTTTAGACTCTAATTTTATGAATAAAGCAATTAAAGGAGTCAACCATGACAACAAAAAGACAATAATTAATATAGAAAAAACCACATCAAAAAAACGTTTGAATCGTTTATTGATTTCTTTATCTAAAGGAATGGTTCGTAATGAAATTATGGGAATATAGCCATAATATTCCACCGCTAAATTTCTTAATAATTTGTTTTTGTTATCTGGTAATAACTTAATTGTTTTTAAATTATTATCTGCAAAATTAATTAAGCTATCTAAATCGGAATTACTTAATGTATTTAAAGAAGCATAAATTTCATCTACCATATGAGTATTTACAAATTCATAGCTTTTTTTAATTTCTTCTTTTTTGTTTGTTTTTAAATCGAAAGTATGTAATAAATTATAGCCATAATCTAAATTGGTATTAAAAAAGGTTTTCAATTCCTCCACGTCTTTTCCATTTCCTAAAATAATGACATTTCTTAAGTTACCTCCGTAAAACATTCTGTATTTACGAAGTAAGAAAAATATAGAAAATTTCACAAAACCTACGGCACTGAAACAACTTATAATATAAAACCAAACTTCATCTGGAGTTACATATTTGTACTTATATCCTACATAAGCAAACGTTATTAATGTGATAAAGAAAAATTGTTTAATTAATTTTCCTAATATAGCTGTTTCTTTTGTAAAACGATACACTTCATAATAACCAGAATAATAGGAAATCACTATCCAAAATAAGGATAAAATGGTGTGATAACCAAAATTACTCATAGCCGAACGTAAGCACACCAATATTAATAGATTTATAAGTAACAAATCTAAAATGGTAATTGATGGTCTAATAAACCTTGAATATCTACCTGTTTTTGGCTTCAAACTAATAAATAAATTTGGAGAAATCTTTGTGTTCTTCTTTGGCTAATTCTTCTGGAGATAGAGATTTGAAATAATCATATGTTAGTTTCATTCCTTCTTCTCTGTTTACTTTGGCTTCCCATCCTAAAATTTCTCTTGCTTTAGTGGTATCAGGTTGACGTTGCATCGGATCGTTTACAGGTAAATCTTTATAGATGACTTGCTGAGTCGTGCCTGTTAATTTGATAATTTCTTCTGCAAAATCAGAAATGGTAATTTCATCCGGATTACCAATATTTACAGGCAAATGATAATCGGAAAGTAATAATCTGTAAATACCTTCTACTTGATCGGTTACATAACAAAACGAACGGGTTTGACTTCCATCTCCAAAAACTGTTAAGTCTTCTCCACGTAAAGCTTGACCGATAAAAGCCGGAATAACACGACCATCATTTAATCGCATTCTTGGACCATAGGTGTTAAAAATACGAACAATTCTGGTTTCTACACCATGAAACGTATGATAAGCCATGGTGATAGATTCTTGAAAGCGTTTGGCTTCATCATACACGCCACGTGGACCGATTGTATTTACGTTACCGTAATATTCTTCTGTTTGTGGATGGATAAGTGGATCGCCATATATTTCAGATGTTGATGCAATAAGAATTCTTGCTTTTTTAACTCGAGCTAAACCTAATAAATTATGCGTTCCTAACGAGCCAACTTTTAAGGTTTGGATTGGAATTTTTAAATAATCAATTGGACTTGCTGGCGAAGCGAAATGTAAAATATAATCTAATTCACCCGGTACATGTACAAATTTAGTAATGTCGTGGTGATAAAATTCAAAATTTTTCTCTTTAAATAAATGTTCAATATTTTTTAAGTCACCCGTAATTAAATTATCCATACCGATAACGAAATAGCCTTCTGCTATAAATCGATCACACAAATGTGAACCTAAAAAACCTGCTGCTCCTGTAATTAATATTCTTTTCATATGTGATTTATGTTATTTGGGTGCTACTTTCTGTTGGAATAAACAGTAAAAAATAATAAAATATAAAACGCCTGTTTGTCTCCATAAAAATGATTCTGTCAAAAATAAGCTTATCATTAGAATTGCAAAAGAAATCGCTGTAAAATCTTTGTAAGCAATAGCGCTTTTTAGGTTAAGAAATAATAGTACAATTAAAAGTAAGAAACCAATACAACCTAATTCTGCAAAATTTTGCACATATTGGTTGTGGAAATTAAAAGTTCCATAACCTGGATGTAAATTATATTTCTTCTCTTTTTCTAGTAATTTGTTTAATGATGCATTTAGTCCTAATCCTTGCCAAAAAATGGGTTCTTCTTTTACAATTTCCACAAACATTCGAAATTGATACACCCGGAAAGCGGTTCCTGGAAAATAATCTCCATGCGCAAATTTTTCTGTATTCCAAGCTTCATAAATACTTACATAGTTCACACCCTCGTCCGCCTCGTTATACACACTGTGACTCACACTTGTTTTGGTGTTCGATTGAAATTCAACTAAAAATCTGTTTTTTATTTTACTGAAACTCAAAATACTTCCAACGACTAGAATAAAAATCACTAAATTTCTCAAACGCATTTTATTAGCTGATTTAGAAAAATAAAAGAAATGAATTCCAATTAAAAACAAGAATACTATGATTATGTTTTTGGATGACAATAAGAAAATAAAAACAAAAAGTACCGAAGCACAAAGAACCTCTAGTTTACTTTTTATTTCTTTACTCAAGAAAAAGAAAAAAGCTACTGCCATATAGACAGAAACGTGTATTGCATTTAACAGTTTAGGTACCAAACCGAAATCATTATCATATTCACCGTGGTAAAAAAAGGCCCTTTCGTCACCAGAAATTGCATAGCGTATTGCGGCACGGACTAGAAAAAATAAGGCATAAATTACCATAGCAAAACTGTAATATTTCAAAAGTTTTATAATCTGAACCTTTGTAAACGGTTTCATTATTAGAAACATAATAGGGATTAGCAATAAAGTAATTTCTTTAAGAATAGCAGTGCTTGTTCTTGAACTATCTACAGTCCAGAAATATGAAAGCAACATCCAAACATATAAAAAGATAGGAAGTAGTAAAGAAAGCTTTAGTTCTATTTTATTTTTTCCATTGAAAAACAACACAGATAAAATAAAAATTGCAGTACTAACATTATTAATTGCCATAAGTGTTGGCAATGTCATTAGAATCAATAAAAAAGGTATAAATGATTTATTTAGCTTCTGCTCTTCTAGCATTTCTTGCCAAGCATTGTTGAAAAAATTGTAAATATTCTTCATTTATTTTGTTCCAATTAAACGTATTAGCAATAGCTTCAAAGTTGTTTTTTACAAAATGCAAGTTATCATTTTTTTTACTTGTTTCGAGGATTTTTTTTACGTCTTGCGCCGATTCAAAATAATACGCGTTTTCTTTTAAAACTCCTTTATTGAAATGATTGTTATGCGCTGCAATTAAAGCTTGTGATGCCATAGCTTCCAATAGAGATGGATTGGTTCCACCAACGGTGTGGCCATGAAAATACAAATTGGATAAATATCTTAAATTATCTAAATCATTTAGTTTGTAAATGGCACCTAAAAACTGAATTTTTTTACAATTGGCGAATTTGTTTTTTAAATATGCTCCGTATTTTGTGTGGTGATTCCCGATGACTAAAATAGGTTTTTCATCTGAACTCAGTGCTACGCCTTCCAAAACCATATCTAAATTATTTTCTGGTTCAAAGCGTGCCATAATCATATTGAAATTGTGTTTTTCAACTTGATAATTTTGGAGAATTGCCTCGTTTGGCGAATCAAAATTATGTGCACCATAAGCAATATATTCACTTTCTTTTTGGTGTGTTTTTAATAAATATTCCTGAATGCCTAAGGAATCAGAAATTAGATAATCACTTTTTTTAGCCGCCCATTTTTCTGCGAATTTTAAAACTTTTTGTACGGGTTTACTATATTTAGTTCGTTTCCATTCTAATCCATCCATGTTCGTAATCACCATACTTTTTTTAGGATGCAAATCATACCAAAACGCACTACTGGTGTAGCCTAATTGTAAAATGATATCAAAATTTCTTTTTCGGGAATCTAAAATACAGTTTAAATCATAAATAAATTGTCCGGCTGTTCCAATTTTATGTTCAGGGTCGTGACATTTAATTAGCGTAACTTTTTCAAATGTTGTTTGCTTGTATGGGTGATTGTGTGGCGAATATACAAAAACTTCGTGTCCAGC
>CAZULO010000021.1:8135-24355 GCA_964621245.1 uncultured Flavobacterium sp. | reverse complement strand
TATCAACGATTTACGCAGGGTAATTTTACATCGCTATTGCAATAAATAAGTAGTACAATATTTTGATTTTTTATAGTTCAATATTTCATCCTAGTTAATTTACTAGGATGTTTTTTTTTTAAAATAAACTGCATTATGAAAAATAATCGATGAAATGTATAAAATTTTAACTAAAATTATTTTTTTTTAAACTCTTGAATAAACATTAATAATTGTAAGTTTTTCTAATTTCAAAAGTTTTAGTTTTGTAATAATTCAAACCAAAAATCAAATTAAAGTATGGCAGAATACAATAAAAAAATCATCGCACTAGATTTACAAAATGCTTCTGTTGAAAACATAGATAATTGGTTTTTAACAACCGATTTCATTACGGCTAATACAACAAGAAATTATATTCGTCATTGCATCACTACATGGAAAGATTATGGAGACACTATTCAAATATTGTATATCATAAATGATTTTTGCTTTGGCGAGGTACGAAAAAATAATTTTCCTAATATAGAATTTTTCGAACCATCAATTGAAGAACTTCTGAAGCTTATACCTATAAAATTGGACGAAATTGTAGATTACAGAAGCGTATTGATTGACTGGATTTTCAATTCAGGAAACACACGTGTTACTACAGCATTGGCACTTAGAGCTTTTCAGAAGTATGATGAAAAATTAGATATGGAATTAATATTTCCTTCTTTTGTCTCTTGTGTTACCTGTGTTGATGTTCGAGAATTAGGTTTTAAATTGAAAGATTTCTTTTTGCCTTTGAATGATAAATTCAAAGCAATCGTACAAGAATTTAAAAATTATTACGGAAAAGGTAATTATTTAAAAACAGTTAAACTTACGCGTATATATATGTTAGATAACTATATTTTGGGATATGTTTTTCAATTGGAAGGAGTATCAAATGATCATTTCTTTTGGAACATTCATCTAGAAGATAGATTGTTATTAATGGATAAGTTTTCATTCGATGATGAAATTCCTTTAACTTTAAATGCAGTCTTAGATAAAATAAATTTAGTTGGAATTAAAAATCTTGACACAAAAGAACATTTTTATTTAAATAATTTATAAATTCAATATGATAAAAATCAGAAAGCCTGGAATCAATCTTGGAGAGTTAATTTCCACTTATGAGGGTATGAATAAGAAAATTCATCATTCAGAAAACAAATTAACACATCAAAGAATCGTGTTTATTGAATCTCAAAGTATTAATGGTGATCAAGAAACTAATTATTGTTTTGAATTTAAACTTTTGAATAGAAAATTTTTAATGGTTTTAGATAAAGAACAATTATTTGAAATTCTTAGTGATGGAGATGAAAAAGTTCATATATTACTAACAGAATCGTGGTTTTATATTCTAAGAAGCTTTGTAGAAGAAAAAAAATATATCACCCATATTACATTAAGCTTACATTATGAATATACCCCACAAGCCGAATATATTGAACATTTTGAATTGCAACTCAACATGCAAAATGATGAAGATGTTTTGAAATGGTTTAGTAAAATAAGACCTCGTGATGTGGAAGAAATGTAAAATAATATTAACAAATAAAAATAGATTATGCCAATTCTCCAATTAGAAAGACACCCATATTTGAATTATAGAGATGTTTTAAATAATATTAAAGATGACTATACAGGATTAATAATTGGTTCATTTCCAATTTATGCATGTACAAATTTATTAGATGATAATTTAAATTTAAAACTGGAAAATAATTTTGAAAATCAATTAAGATTTCGATTTTTCTATGGTAGTAAAAGAAGTGAGTTTTGGGATTATATTTTCAAAGCATTTGGAAATGAAAATCCAATAAATATTGAAAATTGTATTAATCTTTTGGAAAATAATAAATTACTAATTTCTGATATTATTTTTCAAACAAATAGACTGAATGAAAGTGCAGCTGATTCTGATTTAATGATTAATGACAATGTAAATGAATTTATTTCAGAAAATTTAAAATTGAACATGGATATATTAGATTTAATTGAAAAAAATAAAAATATAAAAAATTTATTTTTTACTGCTAAAGGATTGACTGGAAAATGTCCATTTGGTTGGTTTAGATCAATGTTTGAAAATAATTTAGAGATTATAAATCTTAATGTTCAAAATAATAGGTTTAATTGTATTATTAATGGAAGAGAATTTAATGTGTTTTTGTTACCTACACCTAAGCCAAGAGGAATTCATTATAGTGATAATCAAAGAAATGTAGAATTTAGCAATTATATACAATCAATTGATTTAGAGTTTTTTAATATTATTGATGAATTACCCGATGTAAATAGAACAAATCAACAAAGAAATTATATCAGTCAGTTAAGATTAAATTTTATTGTTGAATGTTACAAACAAGCTTTAGTATATAATAATTTAAATTTTAACGGTATTATAATAAATGTCTAATAACCATCTCCAAACCATTCTTCTAGGTATAGCCACAGCCGATGCACTCGGAGTACCTGTAGAGTTCGAAAAACGAGTTTTTCTGAAAGAAAATCCTGTAACGGATATGCAAGAATTCGGGACACATAACCAACCCAAAGGTACTTGGTCAGATGATACTTCTTTAACTTTATGTTTAGCGGAAAGTATTGTTGAAGGAATAGATATAAACAAGTTAGCACAAAAATTTGTAGCTTGGAAAAACGATAATTATTGGACACCTCATGGATGGGTTTTCGATATTGGTATCGGAACTAGGATAGCTATTGAACGTTTAGAAGAAGGAACTAAGCCAGAACTTGCAGGTGGATTTGAAGAAAGAGATAATGGTAATGGTTCAATTATGCGGATTTTACCTCTTATTCTTTTTACTAAAAATATGGATATTGATCAACGTTTTGAGTGGACAAAAAGAGTTTCTTCATTAACTCATGCGCACATTCGTTCTGTAATGGCATGTTTTTATTATCTTGAGTTTACAAAAAAAATAGTAGAAGGTAAAAATGTATTTCAAGCTTATAAAGATTTGCAAACAGAAATATTTGACTACTTCGAACAAATAAAAATTAACCCAATTGAAATACAAAAGTTCCAACGATTATTGTTTGAAGATATATCACTTTTACAAGAAGAAAATATTAAAAGTACGGGTTATGTTTTAGATACTTTGGAAGCATCTATATGGTGTTTACTTACAACTCAAAATTATAAAGAGGCTGTTTTAAAAGCGGTAAACTTAGGTAATGATACTGACACTACAGGAGCAGTAACAGGAGGATTAGCTGCTTTGATTTATGGATTAGATGCCATTCCAAAAGAATGGTTATCTGTATTAGTAAGAAAAGATGATATTATTAAATTATGTTTAGCCTATGAAGCCACTTAAAGTAATTTTCGCGTTTGTATTATTGTTTCTACTATCTAGTTTTAATGAAATTACAACTAGTTTGTTCAAAAATGATAAAGTAAATATTTATGTAAAAGATAATGGAATTAGGATTAAATATTTTTTTGAAAAATTTAGTCCAAATGAAACATATAAGGTAGCATATTACATTTACACCAAACCTAAATCTCTTATTGGTTCTGAAAAGAAGACAAATAATAAAGAATTGATTAATCAATATATAAAAAAATACAAACAAAAGGCATTTGAAAGTAACCAGTCTAAAACTGATATAGAACTTGCATTGGATAAATTTAAAATAGTTCAAGAAATCAAAAACGATAGAATATACTTTTATTATTATAAATCGGATGTAAATTCAAAAAGAACCATTACAAATTCAGGCAACTTAGAAAATAAAAAAGATTCATTCTGGCAATATTATGGTGATAACAAATTCTTAATAGATGTATACATAAACGATAAATTGAGCTTATCAAAACAATTCGATTTTAATAAATAAAAAGGTTTCATTCAAACGGGAAAAATACATTTTTCTTCAGTATGTTTATTCTCCAGCACCACCAAATAACTGAAAAATTCCAATTATCCAAAGTAAGGGTTTCCATAACAAAACATAAGCGACTATAGTAACAATCCCAAAAACAGACCAAAACCAAAAACCTAAATCGTGGCTAAAAACCGGAAACCATTTATTTAACAAAATAAATACACCAGAAGGTATTGCAACAATTGCAACAATTACCCACATTACAAAACACATTAATCGTATAATAATATATTGTATCATAACTAAATAAGATTTTATTGATTGTTTTTAAAACTGTGGTTCGATTCATCTTTTTCTATCGCTACTAGTACTCCGCCTATTAAAAGACAAATACTTGCACCAATAATACCACCTACATTACTTCTTTTACCAACTAAATTGGCAATCGCAATTCCGGCAGCAGCGCCAGTTGATAAGATTTTACCGATACTAGTTAAGTCTAGCTCCGTTTTTGAGTTTTCAAATAGATTTTTCATAATGATAAGTTTTTATAATTTATACTGCAATACTATAATATCAGACTGTCAATTTCTGACAGTCATTAAATTATTTTATAAAAAATGCTACTGACATGTTTTGACAGTTTAATATGTTAAGTTTGTAAATAAAGAGATAAAGATGACAAATACTAAAAATTTAAACCTTACTCAAGTACGAAGAATAAGTCTGCTATTAGCTTATTTAAAAAGAAATTCGTTTAGAACTAAACAACAAATTTTAAATTATTTTGATGAAAATGATAAAGGGTTTAATGAACGAACCTTTTATAGACTAAAGGAAACCTTATCTATTGATTTTGGTATTGAAATTGTATTTGACTATAACAATGATGGATATTATTTTGATGAAGAGAAAAGTACTAATCCGGAAGCATTTCTTAGTTTATTGGAAATCTTGGTTACAGCCGAACTTTTTTCGACAAATTTCAAAGAAAAAAACAATGCTTTGACTTATGTCGAATTCGAAAATAAAGCATCAATAGAAACACTTCCGAATTTCAAAACAATATTAAATGCTATCCAACAAAATCTGCCAATTACATTTAAACATTATAGTTTTTATCACCTAAAAGAAGAAGAATACGCATTGAAACCTTATTTGCTAAAACAATATCAAAACCGTTGGTATGTAATTGGTGAAACCGAAAAAGGGTACAGGACATTTGGCATTGATAGAATAGAAAATACCACAATTGGAATCAAAAAATTCAAACCCAAAACAGAAGAAGCAAAATACAAGTTCAGCCACGTAATTGGTTTAAACTATGTAGACCACAAAATGGAAACCATAAAACTATCTTTTCATCTTTCTCAAAAACCCTATCTCGTTTCTCTTCCTTTGCACAGTTCACAAAAAGAAGTCAATCCAGAAAACAATGTAACTTTTGACATCAAATTACTCATTCACCCCAATTTTGAATTCCAACAACAAATTTTAAAATACGGAAGTTTGGTTAAGGTACTGGAACCAAAATGGTTGGCAGAGGAAATACGTGAGGAATTGCAAAATGGATTAAGAAAATATATGTAAATTTAATATCATTTTAAGATTGTAAATGATTTACAATGTATATTTGAGATTACAATATAACCGAAATGAAAGAAAAAAACATACATAACGAGGAATTCGATTTAAATGATTTTGTTATCGATCTTGATGATGAACAAATAGCGTTAATTAACGAACTAAACACTCTTGAAAATGAACTAAAAAATCTAAATGGAGAAAAATTAGAAAATTCACTCTTTGATTCTATAAAAGAAGTAGCTTTTAAATCAATTGATGCAGTTTTTGAAATCTCTGACTTTATGGAAAGTAATCCGGAACAAGGTGCTCGTATTACAACTTTACACAATTTTAAAAAAGGCATTACTGCTAATGACGAAGATAAAGCCAAATATGATAGATATAATGCTAAAGTTTACAAAAGAGACACTTATAAAGATGACTTCAAATCGAAAAGCAAAGAATTAAGTGATGAAAGCTCAGAATTTTTTACTGATTATCTAACAGGTAAGAGAATGGAGAGAGGTGATAAAGTTGACCTTGATCATGTTACTCCAACAAGTGAATTTGACACAAGTGCTGAAAGGAATTTATACTTCAATGACCAAGAAGCCTCAAATGCCATTAATGATAAAGCTAATTTAGGCTATACATCCAGACCTATAAATCAATCTAAAAATGGACATGATTTAAAAGAATGGGAGGAAAAAACAGCTAGTGGAAAAAGTGTTACCAACAAAGAACGATATACAATTGACAAAGATCTAAGCGATAAAAAATATAAGGAATCCAAAGAACATTTGTCAAAGGAAATAAACGATAAGGCTACTTCAAAATTATTTAATGACATTAAAAATGCAGCTCCATCGCAATTAAAATCATCAGTTGGTCATGGTGTTAAGATGGCAATGGCCAAATTGTTAAAGGAGTTGTTGAAATCTTTGATTGAAGAATTTAGAAATAACAAGAATAGTTCAGAGGCTTTTTCTGTTAGAATAAAAAGAGTTTTTGATGATGTAATATCAAAGCTTAAAGATGTGCTAAAAGTATTCGGAAAAAGCACTTTTAACAGTTTAGTTTCTGAGTTAATTAACACAATCGTAAATTACTTCCTTACTACATCAAAAAGAGTTTTTAAGATTATCAGAGCAACTTTTACTTCAATTGTAAATGCATTCAAAATTATATTATCTAGTGATAACAAATATACTTTTGAAGAGAAAGCATACGAAGCATTAAAAGTAATTAGTGCTGCCATTACTCTTTCTATCGGTATTTTACTTGAAGAATTGATTGAAAAAGCAATTATCAATTTAATGCCCTTTTTAGAGCCTTATGCATCAACAATTTCTGTTATTTTAGCTTCCTTTTTAACAGGTATTGCAACAGTACTTGTATTAAGAGCATGGGACGCTTATAAAGAAAAATATATTTTTCAAACGGAGGATAAAATTTTTGAACTAGAAAATAAAAGTATATTTATAAATAGCAAACTTTCTAATAACAGCATTATAAAAAGTTCAGTTGCATCTTATAATGCTAATCATAATACATTTTTAACAAAAAAAATGTTTAATGATAGCTTACCTATTTTTAATTCTTTAAAAAATCAAATGGAGGAAACCTATGTAAATATAAATCTTCTTAAAATTAATATCAATCAACAATCACAAGAAAAAAAAGATGCTTTTAATAGCACACAAGATTTACTTAACGAATTAAATTAATTGTATGGAAAAATACTCCTTTTCAAAAGAGCTTGACAAACTGAATAATATTCTTGAAAAAACTAATCAATCTAAAACTAAGATTATCTCTGTAAAAGATAGGCTTGATGTTATGTCAAACCAAATTTATAAGCTCTCTAGAGATGCTAAAAAAGATCATTTAGGAGGGTTAATTACTACTATTGATAAAGGAACCTTGTTGGAAATGATAAGATCTTTATCAAAAAACACATCTTACTCAGTCAATGAACTAGCTACCATTTCTACAATTACTAATGAAAACATTACCGATCTAAATAAAACAGTACGCATAATATTAAATTTATCGCAAACAATATATCATGACATTTTTACCAATACAAAATCAGTAGAAGATATTTATTCTGAAATCAGTAATAGTAATTCAGATATATTACAACAAGATGAAAATATTAAGCAATTAATTCAAAAAATTATAAACAGAGCTTTAAACGATAAAAAGAAGTTTGATAACCTTGAAAATAGAATTCTAAAATTAGAGAAAACTGGATTAGTAGAAAAAAATTCAAAATTTATTATAGCAGGTTTTATTTTTTTAAGTTTAATAATTTGTAGTTTATCTGCATTTATATTTTTCAAATTATAATATTATTTTTTCAAATACAATAGCCACACCTTCCCACCGCACATAAAAAAAATACTGTCACAGTTTTTAATGTCTAATCCAAAAAAAATAATCTTTTATTAGCTTTAGTTTTATCTGCCGCATTTTGTCGGAGTAAAATACTACTTTAGTAAAATAAAAATAAATTAGTATGGCAAAAGTAGGATTTTATAAACGGTACTTATACATCATTGACCGATTAAAAACGGTACCATGTAACTTTCAGGAGTTGCATATATATGTAATAAAAAGATTAGAAAACGACGATTTAGATGATAAGTTCGAGTTTTCTATTCGTACTTTCGACAGAGATAAAAAAGACATTTTAGATTTATTTGGAATACAAATTCAATACAATCGTAAAGACAAAGTCTATTATATCGACGAGGAAATAGAAGATCCTTCAGTAACTAGAATGGTGGAGGCTTTTTCTATCCATCAAGCACTAAAAGAAGGAAATAAAATTAGCACAAGTATTTATTTAGAAAGTAGAAAAGCATCTGGTACCAACTTGATAAGTGGGATTTTATTCGCGATTCAAAACAATTTTCAAATCACATTTACACACACCAAATTTTGGGACATGGAAATTACCCAAAGAACAGTGAAACCAATTGCAATAAAAGAATCGCAACATCGCTGGTATTTAATTGCTCAAGATAACAAAGATGGTAGTATTAAGAATTTTGGTTTCGATAGAATTTCAGATTTAAGAATTTCAGACACCAAATTTAAACCCGTTGTTTTCGATGTTGAAAAAGCCTATAAACATGCTTTTGGGGTTGAAACTTATGCACCCGAACAAAAGGTGGTTTTAGAATTTTCTTGGCAACAAGGGAACTATATCAAATCATTCCCTTTACATAGTTCACAAAAAATAATAACTGATAACAACGAAAAATTAGTTATTCAATTGTTAATTCATCCTACCAATGATTTTATTATGGAGCTAATGCGATTTGGTGCAGAGGTAAAAGTTATTGAACCGGAAGTTTTGCGAAATACAATAAAAGACAGAGTAACAAATATGATAAAACTATATAAATAAGATGAATACTTTTACAGCCATTGATTTTGAAACCGCCCAAGGCTACCGTTGGAGTATTTGTCAAGTGGGAATTGTCAGAGTTGAAAATGGCATTATAACCAATGAACTGGATATTTTAGTGCAACCGCCTGATAATTATTATTGGTCCAATTTTACAACTATTCACGGTATTTCAGCAAAAGATACTCGTCAATCTCCAACTTTCAATCAAGTTTGGCATCTGATAGAGCCATTTATTAAAGATCAAAATGTAATTGCTCATAATGGTTTTGGTTTTGATTTTCCAGTTTTGAGTAAGACATTGGAATATTATAATATGCCAACTCCTGAGTATATTAAATTTTGCACGTATAAAATATATAAATCAAATTTGGCTAATTTGTGCCAAGAACATAACATTCCACTCAATCATCATGATGCTTTGAGCGATGCTAGGGCTTGTGCAAAACTATTTTTACTCCATTTGGAATCTAATTGATGAAACAATGAAATTCATAATCATTTCTGACACACACGGACAACATAAAAACTTGACCTTACCAAAAGGTGATGTCATCATTCATGCTGGTGATATAAGCCAACGTGGTAAAGAAAGTGAAATTTTAGATTTTCTGAATTGGTTTAAAGACTTAGATTTCAAGTACAAAATATTTATTGCTGGTAACCACGATTTCTTTTTTGAAGCAACTTTAGAAAAAGACATTCAAAAGATCATTCCAGAAAACATTATTTATTTATGTGACAGTGGAGTAGAAGTTGAGCATATTAAAATTTGGGGCTCACCAATAACACCTAATTTTTTTGATTTGGCATTTAATAGTGATAGAGGTGAACCCATTTCTAAATATTGGGAATTGATTCCTTCAGACACTGACATACTGATTACTCACGGACCGGCATTTGGGAAACTAGATAAAACCACACGTGGAGAAAATGTTGGATGCGAAGATTTATTACATACTATTGAAAGTATAAAACCAAAAGTTCATATATGCGGACACATACACGAAGGTTATGGACAAACCACTTCATCGAAAACAAAGTTTATAAATGCTTCTGTACTTGATGAGAAGTATGGTTTAACGAATCCGCCAATAACTTTCGAGCTTTAAATATTATCTTAACGGCACTTTTTTAAGTGTCGTTTTTTTTTATGAAAAATTTACACTGACAGCTATTGTCTGACCCTCCAAGTAATTTTGTGTGATATTAACTTAAAAACAAAATTATGGGACTTATTCTTTCAGATACACTACTTATAGATTTTAAAAATATAATAAGTAATAATGATAACATTTTCATTGGTTCATCAGTTGCATCAGGAAATAATAGAGCTGAAAAAGCTATTAAAATGGCCTTGCTTTCTCCTTTACACAAAGACGCTACAATTACAAATAGTGAACATATAGTAGTGTTAATCAGTATTGGATTTGAGGAAATAACTTTAGATGAAATAAGTGAAATAAGTGATTATATCCAACAGGAATCAACGAATAAACCAAATATAATTTTGAATGTTTCGGAAGATAAAAACCTAGAAAATGCCATTGGAGTAACAATAATCGCAACTGGTTTCAAAAGTAAAATTAATTTATCAGAGGTTACTAACTCATAAGTTTTACACTGACATACTTTGACTGATGCTCCAAGTATTTTTGTACTGTAACATTAAAAAATATAAAATTATGGGACAAATGATCCAATTAGATGAGGAGTTAATTCGCATCAACACTTCAAAAAACTGTATTGAATATTCAAACAACAACGGCAGAAGTTGGCACAACAGAAGCATGGCATCCTCAATGATGGGAACAATGCAAGACTTAATTAATAATGGAAAAGAATTACTTGTTACGACTTCAAAAGGACTATATTATTCATCCAACAAAGGAAGATCTTGGCATAAAAGGAGTTAATTATTATGATAGTCTATTACTGCTTTTTGGAGGTTTTCGATGAAGAAATTGGAAAATGGGAACATGTTAACAATCATAATCAACAACCTGAAGACTTACATTATGGTCAGTTTTTCACAGAAATGGATAGGGAAAGTTTATTTTTCTTTTTTCAAGATTTGGAAAACCAACAAGAAGCAGTACTTTTTCCAAAATGGAAAGGCTTACCTAATGATGTATCAAATTATGTAAAGAATCAGTATAATTTTTTATTTGAAGAAGTCTCTATGTGTAATGTAGTTTCTTATTTTAATCTCGACGAGCTATTAGATTTTGAATATGGTACCACTTTTAACCTACACAAACTACCTAAATGGGAATACAAGAATTATATGGAGTATAGTTATGAAGACAAACTGATAAATAATCAAAAACAGATTACATATATAAATTATTTAGGAAATTTATTTTTTGAAGATTTAAATTTTCTTAAACAATTTGAACGTTTTGGAAAGTGTAGAATAATTTATTTTTCAGATTCTGGAAATAGATGGCGTGATGATATAATGGAACCCGAACCTTATTTCAAAAGAAATAATCAAACTAAAATTGATATAGATATCACAGAAGACGATTATAGTAAAATTGGTTTGACAAATTATATGATTTTATACAATTTTATTGAAAAAAATGCAACACTTGAAAATGAAGAAATTATTGAGAAAATTGAAAATTTAGGAATTAAAATAAGAGATATCATTTTAGATTATTTAAATGAAATAATTCCGTTGCAAGAGTATAATATCTACAACGCACAACTCACTCAACGATTTTGGATCTTAGAAAAGCTTTTTGCTTTTGGTTATCATAATGGAGAAGTAAATAATGAATCAATTAAAGATTTTTGTGGAGATTCTCCAATTTTTAATGATGGAAGTTTCGAAGCAACTGAACATTTTTCAATGTATGATTATGAAGTTGAAGTAGATTGTGGAAATTACGCATTTAAGAACTTATTTGAGTTTGAAAAATTCAAATTAATTTTACGTGGGTTTTGTGAGAAATGGGAGCGAGAAATACAAATATTATCATGGTTGTTTATAAGAATTACAAAAACAGATAATTATGAAGATTTGCTATTAGAACTTAAGGAAAAATTGAAAATTTAAATACAAATCATTGTTAGAAAATAAACTCAAAATAAACCTTTTAGGAGAAGCCTGGAAACTAAAACATGTAGTATTTTCCGATGCGCTTTTACATACTTTTGAAGAAGTAGCTATAAAAATGAAACAGCCTTTAAATGAAGTGCTTATTGATCCTTTCTTCTACCATTACCTTAAGAATAAATCAATCCAATCCATAGACGATTTACAAGGAAATTGTTTAGAAGGACTTATTAATTCGCCAAAAAATCAAATAGAAATTTGGTATAAAAACAAGAAGATACAAAAATTAAAAATCAATGATTTAAAGGAAGAATTATTACTTTTTCCTTTATATAAAACAATAATTAAAAAGACAAATCTAAATTTAGAAAAGGGTTTTTATATTGAACAAAAAGAAATAGGTTTAATTGGAAGTTTCGAAATTTATACGGATAATTTTAGTATTGATGATTTAGAATTCCAGTTACTCCAAACGAACGAACAGACTATTTTGGAAAAGCTGGTTTATAAAAATCAAGTTTTAGTTTGTAAGAGGAAAGACTC
Source organism: uncultured Flavobacterium sp. (assembly GCA_964621245.1). Lineage (GTDB taxonomy): Bacteria > Bacteroidota > Bacteroidia > Flavobacteriales > Flavobacteriaceae > Flavobacterium. Next base: position 11,894 of record CAZULO010000021.1, on the reverse strand, counting down.
TTTAATTACGTTTCAAAATTGTTTTGAAATAAGTAATACTACCAGTTAAATAGGTGATTAAAATTTAAAACCAAAAGCATTATAAAAATGGATACAAATGAAATTAAAATCATAGGTGTTGGCGGAGCAGGAAATAACGTCTTGAGAGCTATTTTATCTCGTAATATAAAAAATGTAGATTACATTGTTTGTAATACGGATGTTCAATCTTTATTATTAGGAAATGGACAATTCCATCATAAATTATCGATTGGAGTTAAAACTACAAAAGGTAAAGGAACTGATAGAAATGTTGAATTAGGAAAGCTTTCGGTAATAGAAAGTAAGAAGCAAATTGAACAATTATATGATAAAAATTCGAAGATGGCCATTTTTATTGCTGGTTTAGGTGGAGGAACTGGAACAGGAGCTACTCCAATGATGGCGAAAATTTCGAAAGATAAAGGATTGTTTACTATTGCCATTGTTCATATGCCATTTACTTTTGAAAGTGAAAAAACTCATGAAATAGCAAATGAAGGAATTATAGAACTGCAAAAAATGGCTGATTATACATTTGTAATACACAATGATAAAATTCGAAAAGCTTACGGTAATCTTAGTTTTAAGGCAGGTTTCGGGAAATTAGATAGTATGATTGCACAACTCTTAAAAATGTTAATCTCATCTGGTAATACAAATGATTTAAAAGCTCTTATAGAAAAAATACAACAAGGTGAATCTGTTTTTATTGGATTTGGAGAATCACAAGGAAAATTCAGACAAAGAAAAGCAATTGAAGAAGCTCTAAAAAATGCCTTGTCTGATAGAGAAGATATTCATGGTGTTAAAAATATTTTTGTACACATTTGTTATGGTAATGCCAAAGTCACAATTAATGAAATGGATGATATTAAAGCAGCAGTTTTGCAAAACGCAGGAAATGTTGCTAACATAATAATATCAGTAGAAGAAGATCTAGTTATTAACGACTCCATTTCAATTGGTGTACTAGCTTCTTAAATGTTTTCAATCAATAATGTGTCTAAAACAAAATTCTCTTCGTCATGTTTTGGCATTGAATACAATTAGTTTTGTTTATATTTTAAAAAAGATAATAATGGACGATTTATTTTATGAAAGAAAAGAACACCAAACTTTACTTTGGCTGTTGAAAAATTCAGAATTTACAGAAGCTTTAGTTTATTTAGTCTGCCGTAGAACATATCAAAATTTGAAGGTAATTAATTATATTCAATCGATTGAGATATGTAATGACGAATTGACACTCGTTATTCTTTTATCAGTAGGAAAAGTAAATAGGGAATATCTTACTATTAAGAATAATCAAAATTTACATTTTATAACATTTTCAGACTTCTTTTCAGATCAATCTGTTCTGGAAGATATTTACATCAAAACAATCAATTTAAAAGATTGGTTTAATGAAATCCTCAAACACTCTAAAAATGAAGAATTTAGAAGATTATATGAACTGAGTAAATTGAAAATTAGAACTGATGGTGAAAATTTTAATTGTTGAAACCGTTTCAAAGTAAGAATTAATAAGTTATCAGAATTTAAAATTATGTAAATAAACGATGTTTAATAATCCTAAATGATTTCTAGGAATGATTTAGGATGAATTGTAAATTAGAAAATTAAAATCACTACAAAATATTTGGATAACTCGTTTTCGTAGTAACCAATTATTAATAAAATTAATACTAATAATAATATATTTTTAAGGAATAATTAATAGTTGTATATTCGCCTTAACCATTTTAAATGAGTTTTTTTAATTTTAGAAAAACCACTTTCAAAGTAGATTTTTGAGTTTTATAAAAATTAAAAAATCAAAAATTAGTGAGTATAAAAGTGAGTAACTCACAATTTGAACATCTAATAATTTGATTTACAAATATTTACATCTTTTTAAATTAAAACTCCGACTTTTAACATAAAAATAAATTTCCTCAAAAATAGTAATAAAATAAGAAATTCCAATTATGAAATTTCAATAATAAAAATTCCAAATTTTAAATATTTGAATGAGAAATAGTAGCATTAGAATTCGTAATAAATTGGAATTATAATTTAAAAAAATTGGAATTTAATTTTTGTTTATTGAAAAAAATCAATCTAATTTTACATCAATAATTTATACTACAATTGAAAGATACGAACAAACACCAAGGACTTAGAAATCAACTTGCAAAGCAATTACAAGAAAAAGGAATTACGGATAAAAACGTGTTAGATGCGATTAAAAAAATACCACGCCATCTGTTTTTGAATTCCAGTTTTGAAGATTTTGCTTATCAAGATAAAGCTTTTCCTATTGGTGCAGGTCAAACCATTTCACAACCTTATACGGTCGCTTTTCAAACGGAATTATTACAAGTTGAAAAAGACCATAAAATTTTAGAAATTGGTACAGGTAGCGGATATCAAACGGCAGTTTTAGTTAGTTTAGGCGCTAAAGTTTTTACTATTGAACGCCAAAATGAATTATTCAAAACAACTTCTCGATTATTGCCAACTTTAGGATTTCGTCCCAAATTATTTGTCTTTGGAGATGGTTATATTGGTTTAGAAAAAGAAGCACCTTTCGACAGCATAATTGTAACTGCTGGTGCTCCAATTATTCCTCAAGCACTACTTTCACAGCTAAAAATTGGCGGGAGATTAGTCATTCCAGTTGGTGATACCGCACAAATTATGACGTTGTTAATCAGAAAAAATGAAACACAATTTGAAAAAACCGAATTTGGTGATTTTAAATTTGTGCCCTTATTAGAAAATAAAAACTAACCATAGAAACTATATAGTAATGAAAAAACTTATTTTAGGATTTTTACTTTTAACTAACTTTATTTTTGCACAACAAAATTATTCTGGTGTACTAGATTTATTGCTTGCTAATAAAAGAGAAGAAGCTAGAAAATTATTCGATAAACAATTTAGTAAAACTAAAAATTCTAGTATTGACTTACTTTTTTTAGATGCTATTTTAGATGTTCAAAATGGTAAACTTTATTTTGATGATAATTTGTTATTAAATTTAGAAAAATTACCAAATGGAGCACATTATATCGATCCTTTCATTAATGATAGTTATGTGTTATCGGATATCACCGATGCCGGATTTGATGATTTGTCATTCAAGAAAATCGATTTTTTAGCCAATTCTCCTAAATTTAAAGATAAACCAATCGTAATTTACAGAAAAGCTTTAGCCGATAGAAACAGGTTAAACTATGATACTGCCTTAACTTATATAGACCGACTTCATACCATTGAAAATTGGCAATTTTGTGGTGTGTTTGAAAATATGAATGGCAGCGGATTAAATACAGAATACGAACCGGAATTATACGCTAAAAACGACAAACTTTTTGATGCCAATAGCAACGGGTTTGTAGGTTGGTACGTTCCAACTAAATATGCGAAAGAAGGATATCAGATTTTTTATAATGATGCGGAATATGGTTCAGGAATTAACTATGCCCAAACTTTTGTAACGGTACCAGAATCTAAAACCTATATTTTAAGTTTCGGAAGTTCTTCAGGTATTAAAATCTTTGTCAATGATGTAGAAGTCGTTCAAAAAGAAGACACAGGAAAAACCAATTTAGATGCTTTTAATATAAAAGTAAACCTAAAAAAAGGGGTGAACAGAATTTTAGTTAAAATAGAACAAAATGGAAATTCGTATTTTTCAGTTAACTTTAAAAATACCGATTTTTCACCTGCAAACTTTACAGCTTCAAACACCTA
>CAZULO010000021.1:0-8035 GCA_964621245.1 uncultured Flavobacterium sp. | reverse complement strand
TTTAAAGTTTATTATATTTTAGATGGAAACGACCAAAAAGTCGAGGAAATTTCTAAAAATATTGAAAGTGTTGATAAAAATTGTTTCGCTGTGGTTTTTGAAAAAATAGAAGACCAAGATTGGATGAAAAATGCCGAAATTAAGGAAATAGAATCTTACAGTAAAAATGCTGAAAAATTTCTTTCTTCATACAGTAAAATTATGTTTGATTTTATTATTGCATCTAGGAAATCAGATAAAAATCTAATGCTAACTCTAATAGATAAATTGGCAAAAGATTCCTATAATAATCAGAAATTTAATGCCTTAAAAGTTGTTTTAGATTATAGTTTCAATAATGATAAAGATAAATATATAGCCGATCTAAAAGAATTAGAAAAAGATAGAGAAAATATAGATGCTACTAATTCTTTACTTGAATATTACTCTGGAATTAATGATAAAGAAAAAGTAAAAGAAATATATACTAAATTAGTAAATAGGTATTATTTTATTAATAGTTTCAGAGATAATTTTATTGAGTTTTTAATTAAAGATAACAAGTATGAGGAAGCCTTGCAGGTTATTGATCAGAATTTAGGTTATTTTCCTTATTCTTTCAAAAATTTCGAAACAAAAGGTACAATTTATGCTTTAAAAAAGAATACTTCAGAAGCAGAAAAATATTATGTAAAAGCGCTTTCCTATAATTCTTCGGATACTGATTTAAGAAAAAAATTAAACGACTTAACGAATAAAAAAGATGAAATTGAAGAAATAGAAACTGCTAATATTTACGATTTCATTAAAAAGAAAAGAAATACTTCTACTTTAAAAGGTGATTATGGTGTGGTTCTTTTATTAGATGAATATATAGTAAATATTTTAGATGCTGGTTCCAGAAAAACAAAAGTAAAATTGGTATATGAAGTGCAATCTGAAAATGGAATCGAAACTTTAAAAGAATATGAATTAAATACGTATAATATCAACCTAAATAAATCGGAAATTGTTAAGAAAAATGGAAGTTTAGTCCCATCTGAAAACAGCGATAACACCCTAGTTTTTTCTAATTTGCAAGTTGGTGATGTAGTGTATATTGATTACGATTTTACTTCTAGTTCTTACGGAAGATTTTATAAAGATTTTCATATTGATTACGCCTTTAGTGGAGCCTATCCAACTGTTGAATCTGTGTTTTCCATCATACATAAACCTGAAATTAAGTACTTAATTGATGTAAAAAATGGCGCAGTTCCTATGACGGAAAAAAAGCTAAATGATAAAATAGTAAGAACGTGGCGAAAATTGAATACTCCAGGAATTCCAACTTATGAAAATGTAGCTCCAAATTATTCGGATGTAACTAATGTAGTTACTTTAGGAACAATAACATCATGGAAAGAAATTGCCAATTGGTATGCCGATTTAGTCAAGAAAAATATCAAGTTTGATAAAGTAACAGAAAACGCGTATAATCAAATTTTCCCGAATGGTGCAGTTAACTTAAGCGAAACAAAGAAAGCGGAAAAAATATACAGTTATATTTGTGATAATATCACTTACAGCTCGTTAGATTTTAGACAAAGTGGTTATGTGCCTCAAAAACCATCTAAAACGATAACCACAAAGTTAGGAGATTGTAAAGATGTATCTACTTTATTTGTAACTTTAGCTGAAAAAGCCGGATTAAAAGCTAATTTGGTATTGGTTTTAACAAATGATAATGGTATAAAATCATTGCCTTTACCTTCCAAAGATTTTAACCATTGTATCGTGAAAGTTGTTTTAGAAGGCAAAGAATACTTTTTAGAAATGACAGATAAATTTTTGCCATTTAAAGCTGTTCCCTCGTCTTTATACCAAGCGAATGCACTGGTAATTTCATTAGATAAAACGCAAAATGAAAATGTAAAACTGATAAATATTCCGACGGAAAATGCCGTAAAAAATATTAGAGGAATTAAAACCATTGTGGACATTCAAGATGATAAAAAAACGTTTACAAATACGCATACCATTCAGGGTTCCGGTAAATCGTATATTAACGAATTGTTTTCCGCAGCAACTACTGATGAAGTAAGAAAAAGTGAATTAGAAGAAAGTTTGAACCAACGATTAAATAAAACGATTTCTTTTCAAGAGGCTAAATGTACAGAAACCGATAAATATTCTGAAGCTATAACTTATACTACAAAATTCCAAGTTAATGAGAAGTTGCAACAACTTGGCAGTTTAAAAGTAGTTTCAGTTCCTTTTATTGAAGTGTCTTACACCAAAGATTTGGTTAATACAGATACCAGAAATTATGATATTAATTATGCGAGTTATGAAACCGCCGACGAATATCAAACAGAAGTGCTGATGAATATTGCAGAAGGAAAAAAATTCACTGAAATTCCAGAGAATAAAACGTTAGAATTTAAAAATCATAAGTATTCGATTGAATACAATTTATTAAAAAACAACCAGTTGCAAGTAAATCGAAAAGTACAATTAGATTGGACAAATATCTCAAAATCTGATTATGTGGTATTTAAAAAATATGTAGAAGATATTTTAGCGATAGAAGAACAAATTATCGGATTTAAATAACAAAAATGGCCTCTTAAATGAGGCTTTTTTTATATAAATTATTCTTAAATACAATCTCTTTTCCTGCAATAATATATATATTTGCCGGAACTTATTTACCTTTTTATGTACATAAACAAACTACTTATGAAAAAACATTTCTACTTGTTATTCGTTTTATTTAGTTCTTTTTCCATCGCACAAGAAAAACCAAAATTAGTGGTTGGAATTGTTGTAGATCAAATGAAAATGGAATATTTATATCGTTTTTCAAATGACTTTTCCGAAAATGGCTTTAAAAAATTAATGAACAAAGGATTTACGTTTCATAATTTACATTACAATTACATGCCAACTTATACAGCTCCTGGTCATGCCGCAATTTTTACTGGGGCTTTACCAAATGTAAATGGTATTGTTGGTAACGATTGGTTTAATAAATCAACCGGCAAAGAGATGTATTGTACCGATGATGAATCGGTGAAAACGTTAGTAGAAGGTACAGAATCTGAAGGAAAAATGTCACCAAAAAATTTGTTTAGTACAACCATAACCGACGAATTAAAATTAGCCACTAATTTCAAAAGCAAAGTTATTGGTATCAGTATAAAAGATAGAGGTGCGATTTTGCCAGCAGGACATTTCGCAGATTGGGCCTTTTGGTATACTAAAACTGGAAGTTTTATTTCGAGTTCTTTTTATGGGGAAAAATTACCAGATTGGGCCACACAATTTAATGAGGAAAAAAACTATGTAAAGTACATTGAAAAAGGATGGGATTTATTCAAACCAGTTGCAACGTATAATGAAAGTTTGAATGATAATAATCCGTACGAAGGTAAGTTATTTAAGAAAACACCTTTCTTTCCTTATAATGTAAAGGAAATGTTTGATTCTAACGATGCTGGAGTTTTAAGAACTACGCCTTATGGAAATAATTTAATTGCTGATTTCGCCAAAAGAGCCGTTGAAAATGAGAAAATGGGAGCCGATGAAATTACCGATTTTTTAACGATGAGTTTTTCGGCAACAGATTATGTGGGTCATGTTTTAGGTCCGCGTTCTATTGAATTGCAAGATACTTATTTACGTTTAGATGAAACAATTGCCGATTTTTTAACGTATTTAGATGCAAAAGTGGGTAAAGGTCAATATTTAGTATTTTTAACAGCCGACCATGCAGGTGCAGAAAATGCTACTTATTTAAAAGATAATAAATATGCCGTGGAAAGTTTAAATTCAAAAAATTTACAACAAAGTATTATTGAATTTTCTCAAAAAACGTTTGGTGAAAATGTATTATTAGATTATTCTAATTTTAATGTTTTTATTAATAAAGAAAAAGTAAAACAAAAAGGCTTAGAATTGAATAAAGTTAAGCAAGAGTTAAAAGCATTTTTAATGACGCAGCATTTTATAAGTAATGTTTTTACAGAAGAAGAAATACAGTTTTCGGGTTCAAATAATAACTTACTTCAAATTGTGGCGAATGGATATGATCCAAAACAAAATGGAGAATTAGTCTTATTGTTCAAACCAGGCTTTATGGAATATTCGTCGACTGGAACTACGCACGGATCGCCTTATTCTTATGACACACATGTGCCTTGTTTGTTTTATGGTTGGAAAATTAAAAAAGGGGAATCTTTCGCTAAAAAAACCATCACGCAAATTGCACCAACTTTAGCTCAGAAACTTAAAATTACGATGCCAAATGGCACACAATCTGAAGTTTTAGAAGAAATTTTAGTTAAATAAAATAAAAAAAAGCACTGAAATTTCAGTGCTTTTTTTTTAAAATCTATCTGTTTGTTATTTATTGTTAAGTTTTTACAAATTCAATAACGATTCAGATGTTAAAATGTAGTAGGGGTTTTGGTTTATATTACTATTTCAATTTGATTTCTTAAAATATCTTCAAAAGTTTCTCTTTCTCTAATTAAATGAGCCATTCCATTTCGCCATAAAACTTCTGCAGGTTTTGTTCTAGAATTGTAATTGGATGCCATCGAAAAACAATACGCTCCAGCATTTTTGAAGCTTAACGTATCACCTTCATGAATTTCAGCAATTCTTCTGTTTGTAGCAAACGTATCGGTTTCACAAATATAACCGACTACTGAATAATAACGTTCTTTACCTTTTGGGTTTGAAATGTTTTCGATATGATGTTCCGCACCATAAAGCATTGGTCGAATTAAATGATTAAATCCAGTGTCTACTCCAGCAAAAACAGTTGAAGTAGTTTGTTTGACTACATTAACTTTAGCTAAAAATGATCCTGCTTCACTGACTAAAAATTTACCAGGTTCAAAAACCAAAGTTAAAGTTCTACCATATTCTTTTTCGAATGCTAAGAATCGTTTACTTAATTTTCTACCAAATTCTTCTATATCTGTTTCAATATCTCCTTTTTTGTAAGGCACTTTAAAGCCACTTCCGAAATCAATAAAATCTAAAGTCTTAAATTGTTTCGCCGATTCAAACAAGATTTCAGCTGCATACAAAAACACTTCCACATCTAAAATATCTGAACCTGTATGCATGTGAATACCATTAATGTGCATTTTTGTGTTTTCAACTATTCTTAAAATGTGTGGTAATTGATGGATAGAAATTCCGAATTTACTATCAATATGTCCGACAGAAATATTAGCATTTCCACCAGCCATTACGTGAGGATTTACACGAATACAAACTGGTACTTTTGGATATTTTGTTCCAAATTGTTCTAAAACGGATAAGTTGTCAATATTAATTTGTACGCCTAATTCAGCTACTTTTTCGATTTCTTCAAATGAAACTCCGTTTGGGGTATACATAATTTCAGTTGGACTAAAGCCAGCATGTAATCCTAGTAAAACTTCTTCTATAGAAACAGTATCTAAACCGCTACCTTCATTTTTCAATAATTTTAATATGTTCACATTTGAAAGGGCTTTTACTGCATAGTGAATTTTAAAATTTTCTATTTTACTAAAGGCTTTGGTTAATCTATTGTACTGACTTATTATTTTATCGGCATCATATACATATAATGGACAACCGTAATTTTGTGCTACTTGAAGTAAATCTGAATTTTGCATGTTCTTAAATTTTTTGCAAATGTATTTGCTGGTTGATTTAAAAAGAAATAAAAACACAAATAAAAATTAAAAACAACATTTTGTTTAATTTATAACATTTTAAATTCAGGATTGTTATTATACATTTAAAAAGACGGGTAAAAATTAGTCATTTAAGAATTACTTTATTATTTTTGTCCCACTTTTAAACAAGATTAACTCATACTAAATTATGAACGTACACGAATATCAAGGTAAAGAAATATTAGCAAGCTATGGCGTGCGCATACAACGTGGTCATGTAGCAAACAATGCTGAAGAAGCTGTTGAAAAAGCAAAACAATTAACTGCTGAAACTGGTACAGGTTGGCATGTAATAAAAGCTCAAATTCACGCAGGTGGACGTGGAAAAGGCGGTGGAGTTAAGTTGGCTAAAAATTTAGATCAAGTTAAAGAAATTGCAGGTCAAATTATTGGTATGGATTTGATTACACCTCAAACTCCTCCAACAGGAAAAAGAGTTCATAAAGTTTTAATCGCTGAAGATGTATATTATCCAGGTGAGTCTGAAACAAAAGAATTTTACATGTCTGTTTTATTAAATAGAGGTAAAGGTCGTAATATGATTATGTATTCTACAGAAGGTGGAATGGATATTGAAGAAGTGGCTGAACATACACCACATTTAATTTTTACAGAAGAAATTGATCCTTCAGTTGGTTTACAAGGTTTTCAAGCTAGACAAATTGCTTTTAATTTAGGATTATCAGGTGAAGCATTTAAAGAGATGGTGAAATTTGTAGATGCTTTATACAAAGCTTACATTGGTTCAGATGCAACAATGTTTGAAATTAACCCAGTTTTAAAAACTTCGGATAACAAAATTATTGCGGTTGATGCTAAAGTTGATTTAGATGATAATGCTTTATTCCGTCATAAAGATTTAGCTGAAATGCGTGATGTTCGTGAAGAAAATCCAATTGAAGTAGAAGCTAAAGAAGTAGGATTAAATTATGTAGATTTAGATGGAACGGTTGGATGTATGGTAAACGGTGCTGGTTTAGCAATGGCTACTATGGATTTAATTAAATACGCTGGTTTTGAACCGGCTAACTTCTTAGATGTTGGTGGAACTGCAGATGCAAAACGTGTAGAAACGGCTTTCCGTATTATCTTAAAAGATGCAAACGTAAAAGCAATTTTAATTAATATTTTTGGTGGAATTGTACGTTGCGATAGAGTTGCTCAAGGAGTTGTAGATGCTTATAAAAATATGGGTGATGCAATTAAAGTGCCAATTATCGTACGTTTACAAGGAACTAATGCTGAAATTGCTAAAGAATTAATTGATAATTCTGGTATGCCAATTTTATCAGCAGTTCAATTTCAAGAAGCGGCTGATCAGGTTAAAGCAGCTTTATCTTAATACACTAATACGTATATTATATAGAAAAATCCCGATGCCTGTCGGGATTTTTTATTTTTTAAATATTTTTATATAAAATTGATATACGTATTAATTTTTTTATATATTTGAAATGTTTTGGGGGATTAGCTCATTTGGCTAGAGCGCTACGCTGGCAGCGTAGAGGCGACCGGTTCGAATCCGGTATTCTCCACTATTTTTTTGTGTGTTTAAAACCCTTCAAAAACACCTAGTCCAAAAAGTGCAAAATCATATTTCACGGGATCATTCGGGTCTAACAGCCTTAAATTAGTATCTAATTCAAATAAGGCTTTTGCGTCGTTTTGTTTTCGTTTTAAGAGTTCTAGTTTACGAGCCACATTTCCAGAATGTACATCTAATGGACAAGATAGGGCAGCAGTAGGGATGGATTTCCAAATTCCTAAGTCGACTCCATTTTTATCATCTCGAACCATCCAACGTAAAAACATATTGATTCGTTTAGCAGCTGAACCATTTAAAGGATCGGAAATGTGTTTTTGAGTTCTTGGTTGGTGTGGAATTTCAAAAAAAATCTTTTTAAATTCGGAAATGCTTTTTTGGGTTGAATTGTTTTCAATATGTTTAGAAAACACACTTTCTAAATCAGAGTGATTTTTATAAATATGTTGTAAACCTTTTATAAAAGTTATAGCATCAGTCGAATTAAAAGTGCGATGTACAAAGTTTGTTAGTTTTTCTAGATGAATTTCTGTATGATTTTGTACAAAATCGTAAGGTGATTCACCCATAATTTGCATTAATTTATGAGAATTATTGATAATCATTTTACGGTTTCCCCAAGCAATTGTTGCTGCTAAAAAACCAGCAATTTCAATATCTTCTTTTTGTGTGTACAAATGCGGAATTTGAACAGGATCTGAATCAATAAAATTTTTATTGTTATAAAGAAGTACTTTTGGTGGATTCAAGACCTTAATGCAACAGTTGGTCTTATTTGTTATGCTCAAAA
>CAZULO010000020.1:0-24922 GCA_964621245.1 uncultured Flavobacterium sp. | reverse complement strand
TTTTAGCTACTTCTTCTGCTAAAAAAGTTTTAGCTGAAAATTTGAAACAAAAAGCACACAAAGAAGCTAAAGTTGTAGCAGATGCGAAAGCGACTGCAGAAGCAATTAAAGCTTTAGAGATTAAAATTACAGCAAAAGCTGGAGGCGAAAAATTATTCGGATCAATTTCAAATGCAGATATCGCAGTAGCGTTACAAGCAAATGGACAATCAATTGACAGAAAATTTATCACTTCAGGTATTGTTAAAAGAACTGGTAAGTATACTGCTTCTATTCGTTTACACAGAGAAGTAATTATTGAATTACCTTATGAAATTGTAGCTGAAAAAGCATAATTTTATTTAAAATATTTCTTTAAAAAGCGTTGCATTTGCAACGCTTTTTTTATTTTTACGAAACCTTATATTTTATATTAATTTGCTGTAAATGAAATACGCTCGATTAACTAAAGAACAATTAGAAGAACTTCATCCCGAGTTTAGTAACTTTTTAGCTACTCAAACCATCGATAAAAAAGAATGGGATGATCTTAAACAAAACAAGCCTGAAATTGCCATGCAAGAAATAGATGTTTTTTCAGATTTAATTTGGGATAAGGCAATAACTAATGTTCGATTTATAGATCATTTTTCAAAAAATCATATTTTCCTTTTTAGATGTCAAGATAAATTGTTGGAATCATTGATTGTTCAAACATCAAATGAAAAAATCGATTTCTTTTCTAATGAAGGTTTAGAATGGTTAGGAAATAACCTTTTTACAGCTGATGTTTCTATTCAAACAGGAAAAAAAGAAGTGACTGATAACCGAAATGAAGAAGTTTTTAAAATTATTCAAAATGGTGGAATTATTAGTAAAGGAGAATTGTATCTAAAATTAACGGCCTTAATTAATGTATCGTAATATGTCTGTAATAGAAACTATTCAATCCTTAAGAGCCGAATTAAATCAGCATAATCATAATTATTATGTATTAGATAATCCGACTATTTCAGATTTCGATTTCGATAGTAAATTGAAACAATTACAAGATTTAGAAGTTGCGCATCCCGAGTTTTTTGATGAGAATTCCCCAACACAACGAGTAGGTGGTACGATTACGAAAAATTTCAATACAGTTGAACACGAATTCAGAATGTATTCATTAGATAATTCGTATTCTAAAGAAGATTTATTAGATTGGCAAACTCGTTGTCAGAAAATTTTAGGTGATGTTCCTTTAGAATTCACGTGTGAATTAAAATATGATGGCGCTTCAATTAGTATTACTTACGAAAACGGGAAATTAGTAAAAGCAGTCACTCGAGGTGATGGTTTTAAAGGGGATGATGTGACTCAAAATATTAAAACGATTAAGTCGGTTCCTTTGCAATTGCAAGATGGATTTCCAGATAAATTTGATATTCGAGGGGAAATCATTTTACCGTTTGAAGGATTTGAAAAAATGAATCAAGAGTTAATCGAAATTGGAGAAACACCTTATTCTAATCCAAGAAATACGGCTTCAGGTAGTTTAAAATTACAAGATAGCAGTGAAGTCGCTAAACGTCCTTTAGAATGTTTATTATATGGTATGATTGGATTCAATTTACCAATACAATCTCAATTTAATAGTTTAGAATTAGCTAGACAACTTGGTTTTAAAGTGCCTTCAGAAAGTAAATTAGCTAAAAATATTGATGAAGTTTTCGAATTTATTGAATATTGGGACAAAAACCGACATAATTTACCTTATGAAACGGATGGTGTTGTGGTTAAAATTAATAACATTCATTTTCAAGAAGAATTAGGATATACAGCAAAATCACCTCGTTGGGCTATGGCTTATAAATTTAAAGCGGAGCAGGTGAGTACGGTTTTGCATTCTATCTCGTATCAAGTTGGACGAACTGGTGCGATAACTCCAGTAGCGAATTTAGAACCTGTTCAATTAGCGGGAACTATAGTAAAAAGAGCTTCTTTACATAATGCCGATCAAATTGCAAAATTAGATATTCGTGTCAACGATGAAGTTTTTGTAGAAAAAGGTGGAGAAATTATTCCGAAAATAATTGGTGTTGCCAACAGAGGAAATCAAGAAAATCCAACTATTTATATTACACATTGTCCAGAATGTAATACGCAATTGACAAGAAGTGAAGGAGAAGCCAATCATTATTGTCCGAATTTTTACGGTTGTCCACCTCAAATTATTGGAAGAATTCAACATTTCATTTCTCGAAAAGCAATGGACATTGAAGGATTAGGTGGCGAAACAGTAGCTTTACTTTTTCATGCCGGATTAGTTCAAAATTATGCTGATTTATATAATTTAAAAAAAGAGCAAGTTGTGGTTTTGGATCGAATGGCTGATAAATCTGCCGCTAATTTGATTCAGGGTGTTGAAAAATCTAAAGAAATTACTTTTGACAGGGTATTATATGCTTTAGGAATTAGATATGTTGGTGAAACAGTTGCTAAAAAACTAGCGAAACATTATAAAAATATAGACAATTTAGCGCAAGCGGATTTGTTAGATTTAGTCACAGTAGATGAAATTGGAGAGCGAATTGCACAAAGTGTGATGGATTTCTTTCAAAATCAAGAAAATATTGACATCATTAACAGATTAAAATCAGTTGGAATTCAGTTTGAGTTACAGGAGGTTTCTACTTCTGTTTCTGCACTTTTATCTGGTCAAGTGTTTGTGGTTTCAGGTGTTTTTGAAGTATATTCTCGTGACGAATTGAAAAAAGCTATTGAAGATAACGGCGGCAAAGTGGGAAGTTCTATTTCTGCTAAAACCAATTTTGTTATTGCAGGAGCAAATATGGGACCAGCTAAATTAGATAAAGCCAATCAGTTGAAAATTCCAATTATTGATGAGTTTCAATTTCAAAAAATGATACATGAATAAGCAGTTTTTTTTGTATTCTTTTTTAGTAGTTTCGATAGTTTATTTTTTTTCATCTCTATTACAAATTGGTAGCCTTGAATTGGGTGCTAAAATACTTTATTTGCCATTATTGTTTGGTTATTACCTTACCGTTGTACAAACTAATTTTCAATACAGGATAGTAATTAGTTTTGTTTTTTTTTATATCGCAGAACTTATAGCTATTCAAAAGCCAAATCAGTTTTCTGTTGTATATGTTTTATTTTTTTTGCTACCTTACTTGATGTTTCTTTTTTATTTGGTAGGTGATTTATACATTTTAATTAAGAATAGAGGAATCAAAAACATCAATATTTCAGTTTTAATTGTGTTTCTGTTAATGATTTATTTGTTTTTAAGTGTGATATCAATTATCGAAATTAATAGTGTAATAGAGTCGCTACTTTTATATGTGTATGGCTCGGTTTTAGTAGTGTTAAGTGTTGTTTCTATGATGATTTATATCCTCAAAAATTCAGTTCAAAATCTGTTTTTAATATTGACTATCATCACTTTTGTAGTTTCTGATATGTTTTATATTTTTATTATAAAATTTGAATATAATTGGGTTTTTAAAGCCGTTAATTTGTTAACACAGTTGATGTCTTATTATTTTTTCATTCATTACGCTTTATTGAAAATGAAATCTAGATCTGTTTTTCCACAAAAAAACTAACAATTAGCCTAAGTGTTCCATTAAATTATTTTATAAAACATGAAAAAAAATATTTTAAGTGCTTTAAAACATGATTTGGAATTTATTCCACTCGTGGCGTATTTTTTAATTTATTTTTTATATCTGTTATTTGAACGCATTTTTGAGTTACATGATTATGCGATTCTCTTAAAACCAATAATATTACCAATTATTGCATTTTTATATATTATTAATAAAAGAAGCAAACGAACGTTTTTGAATTTTTTTTTACTGATTTTATTATTTGTAGCTGATAATTCTTCTTTGTTGGAAATACGTTCTTTATATGTATACAGTATGTTGTTATATGTATTTAGCGAAGGAGTATTGTGTTATTATTCTGTTTTAGATCTTTCAGCTGTAACTCATAAAGTAAATTTAAAAAAACATATGGGGATTACATTTCTGGGGTTATATGTGTTTTATATAGTATTTGTAATGTTTAGTTGTAATTTAAAAGATAAAACTACCGAAAAACATGTTGTGTTTACTTATATGGTTGTTTTTTTATTACTTTTTGTGGTAAGCACTTTTAATTTTATTGTACAAAAAACAAAAAAGACAAAGTATTTGTTTGTAACGATACTTTGTCTTTTTTTATCTGAATTATTTTTTTCAATTGATGTTTATTATAATAGTCATCAATTGTTCAAATATTTGATTTGTTTGGCTGAACTTCCCGTATATTATTTTTTATTGAAATATTTGTTGGAAAGAGATCAAGAGTTTACTGAATAACTATATTTTTTTCTTGACCAATGTATTTTGTATCATCACTAATATAAAAATCAATTCTACCTAAATTAATTCCATAAGCGCCAACCTGATTTACGATCACTTTTTTTCCAACTTTATTGGTCTTTTCAAGTGGTTTGTCTAAAAAAGTATGGGTATGCCCACCAATAATTAAGTCGATATCTTTTGTTTCAGCTGCTAATTTTAAATCCGATGGCTTTTCAGGTTCATTTTTATAATCAAAACCTAAATGTGATAAACAGATAATCAAATCACACTTTTCGACTTCTTTAAGTTGTTTAGTAATGTCTGTTGCGACTTCAATTGGATTATTATATACGGTTTCTTTGTACAATTTTTTGTCTACTAAACCTGCTAATTCGACACCTAAGCCAAAAACACCAATTTTAATCCCGTTTTTTTGAAAGGTTTTATAAGGTTTAACTATTTCATTCAGAATGGTATTTTTAAAATCGTAATTGGCCGATACAAATTCAAAATTAGCATGCGGTAATAGAGCATAAAATCCATCAATTCCATTATCGAAATCATGATTTCCTAAAGTAGCTAAATCATATTTCATCATGCTCATTAGTTTGAATTCTAATTCGCCACCATAATAATTAAAATAAGGTGTACCTTGAAAAATATCACCTGCATCTAAAAGCAACACATTGGTTTCTTCTTTTCTGATTTTCTCAATTAAAGTAGCACGTCTGGCGGCACCGCCCATGGCTGGATTTCTAGGGTGATTATCCGGAAACGGATCGATATGACTGTGTACATCATTAGTATGTAAAACTGTAATTTTAGTTGTTTTAGCTGTAGTAAAACTCGATAATGAAACACCACTTAAAGTCATAAGTGCAGTGGATGCGGCTGTGTTTTTTAAAAACGTTCTTCTTTTCATGATACGCTTATTCTTTAATGATTCTTTGAGAGTTTGAGGCTTCAATGGTTTTGTGCTTGTAGAAATAATCGATGACAACATTTCTAATTTTGTAATTTAAATCATAGCTTCCTTCATTTTTCATAAAGAAAGTCATATTGTCTACGCCATTCGCTAAATAATCTGAAGTTCCAACATAATAAATAGCATTGTCATCTATAGATTTTTCATTCACTAAAATGTTTTGAATAATCTGATCTTTAGAAATAAATATTTTAAGTCCTGCTAATGGATGCGCCTTTTTTTCTTTAATGATATGTGCTGCCATTACTTTAATTTGTTCCCCTTTTAAAGCAACAACAATTAAGCTGTTTTCAAATGGCATCACTTCAAAAGCATTTCTTTTAGTGATAGGGCCTTTTGGAATAATAGATCGAATTCCGCCGCTATTTAAAAGAATAATATCTAAAGGTTTGCCTTGTTGCTTTAAAAAAACAGGTTGTGCCAATTCCATGGATGCATCTGCTAGAAAATTCCCTATATTAGTTTGCCATTCGCCTCTACTTTTGTCTAACGTTTCAGGACAATATGAAATTATACTATCTAAATCGTTGTTAATTCTTGCTCTAAATGGAGAAATAAAAGCTTCAATGTTCTGGTCTGTAGGTTGTGAAGCATTAATTTCAATTTTTTTTGCTTCTACTAAATACGTGGTGTTGTTTTTTGTTTTACAAGATGTTACGATAAATAATGTTAAAGTTGTAACAAATATGGTGTAAAAAGGATAAGTATTTTTACTTTTGGATGTCATATAATTCAATTGATTACTTTAATTTTGTACAGCGTGTAAAGTTACAATGATTTCTAAAATAATAAAGGATTTTTTTCTTAAAAGAAAAGTAAATAAGAAGTTAAAAAATTATCAACTTCCAGCATCTACTAACAAAATTATAAAGGTAGGGGTGTTGCTTGATGCTACTTATTTTTCAGATTGGAAAGCTTTACTTGTTGAATTGGAGCGTTTTGGAATTAAATCAAACGATGTAGAAGTGTTGTTTTTTGTGAATAAAAAAACCAAAAAATCAATAGAAGATTCTAGTGCGTGTTTTTTTAGAAAAGATATTTCTTTTGGAGGTTTGTTTAAAAGTGAAACAGTTACTAATTTTACGTCACAATCTTTTGATATGTTAATCAGTTATTATGATGTACAAAATCCATCATTAGTACTAGTAACAAAAAGTTCAAAGGCCAAATTTAAAGTAGGATTTCAAACTATAGATAAAAGAATTAATCATGTAACGATCCATTCTGTTGTTGAAAATTACACGGAATTTATTTCAGAATTATTTAAATATTTAAAAATACTAAACAAAATATAATATGCAAGCATTAATAGGTACAGGTGTGGCTTTGGTAACACCTTTCAAAAAAGATTTTTCTGTAGATACAGAAGCTTTAGCTAAAATTACAAATTATGTTATTGAAGGCGGAGTAGAATATGTTGTAATTTTAGGAACCACTGCTGAAAGTGCTACGCTTACTTCAGAAGAAAAAGAAGTAGTTATCGAAACTATTGTAGGCGCAAATAATGGAAGAGTTCCAATGGTTTTAGGTGTAGGTGGAAATAACACTGCTGAAGTGGTACATGATTTAAAAACAAAAGACCTTTCTAGATTTACAGCTATCTTATCGGTTTCTCCATATTATAATAAACCTACTCAAGAAGGAATTTATCAGCATTTTAAAGCCGTTTCAGAAGCCTCTCCAATTCCGATTATTCTGTATAATGTTCCTGGAAGAACTGCCAGTAATATGTTACCAAGTACTGTAGTAAGATTGGCAAATGACTTTAAAAATATTATTGCGATTAAAGAAGCAGCGGGCGATATCGTACAAGCGATGAAATTAATTCAAACAAAACCAGAAGGCTTTTTAGTAATTTCTGGTGACGATATGATAACCTTGCCAATGGTTTTAGCTGGTGGCGCTGGTGTGATTTCTGTAATTGGTGAAGGTTTTCCAAAAGAGTTTTCAGAAATGGTTCGTTTAGGATTAAACAAAAAAGTAGCGGAGGCCTACAAAATTCATTATAAAATTGCTGATGCGATTGATATGATTTTTGAACAAGGTAATCCAGCAGGTATTAAAGAAATTTTCAAACACTTAGATTTATCAGAAAATACAGTGCGTTTACCTCTAGTAAATGTCGATGCTAATTTATCCGAAAGACTTTCAAATTTCATTAAAAATTTAGTCTAAAAATCTTTTTTGTAAAACATAAAAATATATCTACCTTTGCAGTTGCTTTTTCAAAGTGTGCAAAAGGCATAACGTAAACAAAATGATGAATAAAATATTATACATACTTTTAGCCTTATTAGCTTTGTCTTCTTGTAGTCCATATCAAAAAGCTTTAAAGTCAGACGATGTGGAATACAAAACAAAAGTTTTTACCGCACAAATTGAAAAGAAAAAATATGGAAAAGCAATTCGACTTTTCGAACAATATGCTTCTTCTTATCGTGGTAAACCACAAGGTGAAAGTGCTTTCTTTAATTATGCTAAAGCTTTATATGCTACTAAACAGTATATTAGCGCGGCTTATCAATTTGAAAGTTTTGCAAGTTCTTATCCTAAAAGTAGTAATGCTGAAGAAGCCGCTTTTTTAGCAGCGGAAAGTTATACTAATGTTTCGCCTATTTATAGTTTGGATCAAGTGGATACTGACAAAGCATTAAGTAAAATTCAATCTTTTGCAAATAAGTATCCTAATTCTCAATATTTGCCCAAAGCTAATGAGGTTGTAAAACAACTTTCAGAAAAATTAGAATTAAAAGCATTTGAAATAGCAAAACAATACAATACAATTGGAGATTTTACTAGAGATTATAATGCAGCTATTAAAGCTTTAGATAATTTTATGTTAAATTTTCCAGGATCTAAATATAAAGAAGATGCCTTATACTATAAGTTTGATTCTATGTATATTTTAGCTGTTAACAGTATCCCTTCAAAAAAAGAAGAACGATTAAATACAGCTAAATCATATTATCAAAATTTAGTTAAATTTAAAGCAGACACCAAGTATTTAGAAAAATCAAATAAAATGCTTGAAACAGTAGATAAAGAATTGAAACAATATACAAATTAATCATTATTATGGATTTAAAGAAAACAAATGCTCCAGTTAACACAATAACTTACAATAAAAGTGTGATTGAAGAACCAACTGGAAATGTGTATGAAGCAATTACTATAATAGCAAGAAGAGCCAATCAAATCAATTCTGAAATTAAAAAAGAATTATTAGATAAGTTAGACGAATTTGCTACTTATAATGATAGTTTAGAGGAAGTTTTCGAAAATAAGGAACAAATTGAGGTTTCTAAATATTATGAAAAGTTACCTAAACCTCATGCTTTAGCCGTACAAGAATGGTTAGATGACAAAATTTATCATAGAGATACTAAATAATTTAAACTTAGATTAATGTCTGTTTTAAACGGTAAAAACGTTTTGCTAGGAGTTTCTGGCGGAATTGCAGCATATAAAACAGCATCATTAGTAAGGCTTCTTATTAAAGCAGGTGCTCATGTGCAAGTTATTATGACACCTGCTGCTAAAGATTTTGTTACACCCTTAACATTATCTACACTTTCTAAAAATCCAGTATTTTCAACCTTTTATAATGAGGATGATGAAAATGCTTCATGGAATAACCATGTCGAATTAGCACTTTGGGCCGATTATATGTTAATCGCTCCAGCTACTGCTAATACTTTATCTAAAATGGCTTCTGGTACTTGTGATAATTTACTTATGGCAACTTATTTGTCAGCTAAATGTCCTGTGTATTTTGCCCCTGCTATGGATTTAGATATGTATATCCATCCTACTACTAAATTAAATTTTGATAAATTAAATCAATTTGGAAACAATATGATTCCTGCTGAAAGTGGTGAATTAGCTAGTGGTTTGAGTGGGGAAGGAAGAATGGCTGAACCGGAAAATATTGTTCAGTTTCTAGTGAATGATTTAGAAAGTAAATTACCTCTAAAAGGTAAAAAAGTCTTAATAACTGCTGGCCCTACTTATGAAGCAATTGATCCTGTTCGTTTTATTGGTAATCATTCTTCAGGAAAAATGGGATATGATATTGCAAAAGTGGCTGCGGATTTTGGTGCTGAAGTAATTTTAGTATCCGGACCTTCTCATTTGCAATTGAAACATAATTTAGTTCAGTTAATTCGAGTAACTTCTGCCGATGAAATGTATGAAGTATGTCACCAGTTTTTTGATTCAGTAGACGTTGGTATTGCTGCGGCTGCCGTTGCGGATTACAAACCTAAAAATGTGGCTACTCAAAAAATAAAAAAATCTGATGCATCATTTACTATTGAATTAGAAAAGAATAAGGATATTTTATTATCTTTAGGTGAAATAAAAAAGAATCAGTTTTTAATTGGTTTTGCTTTAGAAACTGAAAATGAAATAGAAAATGCCAAAATCAAAATACAAAAAAAGAACTTAGATTTAATTGTTCTGAATTCTTTAAATGATAAAGGCGCTGGTTTTGGTCAACCTACTAATAAGGTATCTTTTATTGATAAGGAATTTAATATTGTTGAGAATCCACTAAAATCTAAAGAAGCTGTTGCTGAAGATATTGTAAACTTAATTGTAAAGAATTATGCGAATTAAATTTTTATTACTTTTTATTTTAAGTTTTGGATGTATTTCTGCTCAAGAGTTGAAAGCTGTGGTTTCTATTAATACCGATTTAGTTACCAACGTTAATACTCAAATTTTTAAAAATTTAGAAAAACAAGTATTAGATTTTTTAAATAATACTAAATTTTCAAATCAAACCACAACGAAAGAACTTGAGAAAGTAAATTGTTCTTTTTTCTTTATCATCAATAAATTTGAAAACAATAATTTTGAGGTTTCTTTGCAAGTCAATTCGAATAGACCTGTTTTTAATACTACTTTTACCTCTCCAATTTTAAATATTAACGATAAAGATGTAGCTTTTAAATATATTGAATTTGAAAATTTAATATATGATCAAAATGCATTTACCTCAAATTTAGTTTCTGTTTTATCTTTTTATGCTAATATTATTTTAGCTTCTGATGCAGATACGTTTTCTGATAAAGGTGGATCCGAATATTTAGAAAACGCTCAAAATATTGCCAACGTAGCGCAATCAAGTGGCTTTTCAGGTTGGGTTCAAACAGGAAAAAAAACAACGCGTTTTAATTTAATTTCTGATTTAATGTCGGCTACATTCGATCCTTACAGAGAAGCTTTATACGCTTATCATCGTAAAGGATTAGATGTTATGGCTTCTGATTTAAAAAATGGGAAAATTGAAATTACCAATGCCATTGAAATATTATATAAACTTCATAAAGTAAGACCCAATTCGCTTTTAGTTCGAACTTTTTTTGATGCTAAAACCGATGAAGTTGTTTCGCTGTTTAGTGGTGGACCAGTAATTGATTTATCTAAAGTAAAAGATAATTTAAGTACAATTTCTCCACTAAATTCTTCTAAATGGAATAAAATAAGATAACATGCTTTTAGCTTTATCCGTAAACAATTACGCTTTAATTGAACAATTAAATATTGATTTCACCAATCAATTTGCAACCATTACCGGAGAAACTGGTGCTGGAAAATCTATTTTGTTAGGTGCCTTAGGATTGATTATGGGAAATCGAGCCGATTTATCTTCCTTAAAAGATAAAGAAAAGAAATGTGTAGTGGAAGCTACTTTTGAACTGTCTAATTATATGTTGCATTCTCTTTTTGAAGCGAATGATATGGACTACGAAGCTACAACTATTATTAGAAGAGAAATTCTTCCTTCTGGTAAGTCTAGAGCTTTTGTAAATGATACGCCAGTGAATTTATCGGAATTACAGCTGTTAGCCGAAAGATTAATTGACATTCATTCCCAACAACAAACCCGTGATCTTGAACAACAAGAGTATCAAATTTCAATTTTAGATGCGATTGCTAACAATGCTGTTGTTTTAAAAGATTATGCAATCGCCTTATCTGGCTATAAACAAAATATAAAATCTTTAGATCAGGCTATTGCTGAAAAAAATGCTTTAGCTGTGGCACAAGATTATAATCTTTACTTGTTCACTGAATTACAACAGGTGAATTTACAACCCAATGAACAAGCTGATTTAGAGGAAGAATTATTAAATTTAAATAATTCTGAACTTATTAGCGAAACACTTAGTAAATTAATTACTAGTGCCAATGAGGAACAGTTCGGTTTTCTTAATAGTTTAAAAGATGTTAAATTAGCTTTTCAGAAAATAGCTCCTTTTTCTAGTCTTTATGCTGATTTATTTGAACGTTTGCAATCTTCTATTATTGAATTAGAAGATATTACAGAAACTAGTTTGCATTTGGCGGAAAAGAATATTTACGATCCAGAACGATTAGAATTTCTATCCAATCGTTTACAGACTTTATACGATTTGCAAAAGAAACATCAAGTTACTTCTGTGCAAGAGTTAATTGATATTAGAAACCAACTAGATGATAAAGTGGTTTTAGTTGATAATTTGGAAGAACAAATTCTTGCTTTAAGACAAGCTTTAGAAGTAAAAACAAATCAATTAAATGAAATTGCAGATCAAATTACCTTAAAAAGGAGGGAAGCGATTCCTGTTTTTGTGAATCAAATATCAGCTATTTTATCGCAATTAGGGATGCCTGATTCTCAATTTAAAATGGATTTAATTTCTTCTGCATCGTTTTTATCAAATGGGAAAGATGAATTAGAGCTTTTGTTTTCAGCCAATAAAGGAAGTAGTTTAGGTGCGATTAAAAAAGTAGCATCTGGTGGAGAAATGTCTCGTATAATGTTAGCTATTAAATCTGTTTTAGCTGATTTTTCTCAATTACCTACTATTTTATTTGATGAAATTGATACAGGTGTTTCTGGAGAAATTGCTTTAAAAATGGGAGAAATAATGAAGAAAATGAGCGCTAACCGTCAAGTTTTTGCCATCACACATTTACCTCAAATAGCGGCTAAAGGAAATGCGCAATACAAAGTTTCAAAACAGACCATTGGAGAAAATACAATTTCACAAATCGTTAAATTAAGCAACGATGAACGTATCGTAGAAATTGCAGAAATGCTTTCAGGAAAAGATATTACAAGTTCTGCCTTAACTCATGCCAAAACATTATTAAATTAAAATTTATACTTTTGTATTACATTTTGAAATTTATATACAACAAAAAAAAATAAAATTATGATTATAGAACCAAGAATGCGTGGATTCATTTGTTTAACGGCTCATCCTGTAGGTTGTGCACAAAACGTAAAAAATCAAATTGAATATGTTACATCTAAGGGTAAAATTGAGGGTGCTAAAAAAGTTTTAGTTATTGGAGCTTCAACAGGTTTTGGTTTAGCATCAAGAATTACAAGTGCTTTTGGATGTGATGCCGCAACAGTTGGAGTATTTTTTGAAAAAGAACCAAGTGAAGGTAAAACTGCTACGCCAGGTTATTATAATTCTGCTGCATTTGAGGTGGAAGCTGCAAAAGCTGGTTTATATGCCAAAAGTATAAATGGAGATGCTTTTTCAGATGAAATAAAACAACAAACAATTGAATTGATTAAGCAAGATTTAGGTCAAGTTGATTTAGTAATTTATAGTTTAGCATCACCCGTTAGAATGCATCCTACAACTGGTGTATTACATCGTTCTACTCTAAAACCTATTGGTGGAAAATTCACTAATAAAACTGTTGATTTTCATACAGGAAAAGTATCTGAAGTATCTATAGAACCAGCCAATCAAGATGATATTGATAACACAGTAGTTGTTATGGGTGGTGAAGATTGGTCGATGTGGATGACTGCTCTTAATGATGCAGGTGTTTTAGCCAATGATGCAATGACTCTAGCTTATTCTTACATCGGACCAGAAGTTACTGAACCAGTTTACAGAAAAGGTACTATAGGTCGTGCGAAAGATCATTTAGAAGCAACTGCATTTGAAATCACAAAACAATTAGCATCTGTAAATTGTAAAGCATATGTCTCTGTAAATAAAGCTTTAGTAACACAAGCTAGTTCTGCAATTCCAGTTATTCCTTTATATATATCTTTATTGTACAAAACAATGAAAGCAGAAGGTATTCATGAAGGCTGTATCGAACAAATGCAACGTTTATATGCTGAAAGATTATTTAGTGGACAAGTTATTCCAACAGATGATAAAGGCAGAATCAGAATTGACGATTGGGAAATGCGTGAAGATGTACAAGCTCAAGTATCTAAATTATGGGAAATAGCTACTACAGATAATTTAACAGAGATAGGTGACTTAGCTGGATACAAACAAGATTTCTTAAATTTATTTGGTTTTGGTTTTGAAGGAGTTGACTATTTATCAGATACTTCTGAAATGGTGTTGGTTTCTAGTATAAAATAACAAAATCCATATAAAATGTTATAAAACCTCGTTTTTGCGAGGTTTTTTGTTTTTTATCGATATTTAGTGCGTTATGTCGATGAAATGTGTTAATTTTTTAAGTTTTATTTTGGTTTTTTGTTTATTTACAATTACTTAACCATTAAATAAAAATAAGAATGAAAAAAATTACTCTTTGGCTACTTGCGCTCTTTACGTGTTGGCATGTCGCCGCACAAACAACAGTCACACTTGGTGCTGGTACATCTGCTTCTGGTGCATTCGATACTGGGCATCCGATTTATCGTTCCTCGGCTACAAGTTCATTTAATTTTTCTCAAAGTGTTCAACTTTTAACAGCTTCAGATTTAGCTGCTGCTGGAGTGTTCAGTGGTTCAACTATTTCTAAAATTGCTTTTTATAAAACAAATGCTTCTACTTTAGCAGCAGGAAGAACAGCTTCTTTGAATATCTACTTAAAAAATTCAAGTGCTACAGCTTTAGCAACTAATAGAAATTTAACAACTTGGACAACTGGATCAACAACATGTTATTCTAACGCAGCATTGGGCGCAGCAAATATTCCTGCAGCTGCTGGTTGGGTTGAATTTACTTTTACTACACCATTTAATTACACTGGTGGTGCCATAGAAGTTGCTTTGGATTGGACTGGTTCTACTCCAAGTAGCGGTTTAGTTACGGGACCATTTTTATGGCAATATACTACATCTACAGCTATTCAGGCAGTAGGTGCCTCTGATAGTATTGCTATCACGGGAAATTTAGCTAGTTCTCAATTAAGATTATATAATACGCAAATTACTTATACAACAACACCATGTTCTGGTACACCTGTTCCAGGAAATACTATTGCTCCTTCAGCAGTATGTTATGGAAGTAGTGCTACTTTAAGTTTACAGAACCCAACTGTTGGTTCTGGTGTGACTTATCAATGGTACATGAATAGTTTGCCAATCTCAGGTGCCAATTCAAATACCTATACCATATCATCTGTTACAACAACTAACACTTATTATTGTCAAGTTACATGTGCTGGAAATACTGGAGTTTCTTCTAACATATCATTTGGACCTACAACACTTACCGCTCCAATTCCAGTAGAAACATTTGCTACTTATTTACCATCTTGTTGGTTATTTGGAGATAATGGTGATTTAACTGTTGGACCAGCTACTTTTGGAACAAATTCATGGAAAAATGATGGTTTTGCAAATTCTGGTTCCTCAGGTTCTATTGCATATAATCATTTTACAACTGGTGCTAATGATTGGATAATTTCTCCACGTATAAATATTCCTAGCACAGGATATGAATTAAAATTTGATGCATCTTTAACGGAATGGGATGATACAACAGCTCCATTAACGGCATGGGATACTGGTGATGTATTAGAGGTGTTAATTTCTACTTCAGGATTTGATAATTGGTCTGTTTTATACACAATTGATAACACAAATCCTCCAACTGCTTCAGGTTCAGCTATAGTAATAGATTTAGATGCTTTTGCCTCTCAAAATGTTAGATTTGCTTACAGAGTGGTATCTGGAGCTACAGATGGAGCAGACGATACCGATATTTTTATAGACAATTTTGTAGTTCGTTTATCTCCTACTTGTCCAGATCAAACGGGTTTAGAAGTAGCTAATGTTACTGCTACAAGTGCAGATACATCTTGGAATAATTTATCTTCTTCTGGTGCACTTGGATATGAATATGCTGTAACTACTTCGGCAACACCACCTGCTTCAGGAACAGCTCAAACTACAACTTTGCTTTTTGCTACAGGTTTAACTCCACAAACAGTATATTACCTTCATGTCAGAGCTTCATGTGCTTCGGGTACTTTTGGAAATTGGGCTACTATATCCTTTACAACTGCTTGTGCACCAATTTCTACATTTCCACATGTAGAACCATTTACAACTTTCTTGCCTAACGCCTGTTGGTCAAATGGTATTGATGGTGATTTAGCTGCTGGTCCAGCTGCGTTTACAGCCTCAGGATGGGTGGCTGATGGATTGGCTAATGCAGGTACTTCAGGTGCTTTCAGAAATAATATATTTGCAACTGGTGCAAATGATTGGGTAATTTCTCCTCAGTTTACATTACCTACAGCAGGATATGAATTGAAATTTGATGCTGCAGCTGTACAATATAATTCTACCACAGCACCAACTACACCATGGGAATCAGATGATTTTATTGAAGTGTTAGTTTCTTCAACTGGTACCACAAACTGGACACCAATTTTCACTTATAATGATGGAAACCAACCAGGTATTACTGCTACACCCAATGTAATTGATTTAGATGCATATTCAGGACAAACGGTTAGATTTGCATTTAGAGCAGTAGAAGGCGCTACGAATGGTCTTGCAGATATTGATTTTTCAATTGATAATTTTCAAATAAGATTAACTCCAACTTGTGTGGAACCTTTAAATATCATATTTTCAGACGTAACCTCTACAGCTGTTAATATTTCTTGGAATCCAACTTCTCCAAGTCCAGCACAAGGTTATGAATATATAGTTTCAACTTCAAATGCTACACCAGTAATTGCTGGGACTTCAACAACTTCGCCTATTGCAATTTTATCTGGATTAACTCCAGAAACTACGTACTATATTTTTGTTAGATCAAATTGTGGAAGTGGTTCTTTTAGTTCATGGACAGGTCCTGTTTCTTTTTTCACAGGATACTGTAGTCCTTCAAGTTCAAGCTCTACTTCTTACATTAATAATTTTAGTACTACTGGAGGATCACAAAATATTTCTAATTTAGCATCAGGATTTACAGCGGGTGGGTATCAAAATGCATCTTCTCAGTTTGTAGAAGGATTTGCTACAAGTTCATTTAGTTTCAATGGAGCTATTGTAGGAGGTACAGTTGGTTTTTCTATATGGGTAGATTGGAATAATGATCTAGTATTTGATAATGCTACAGAAAAAGTTTTCAATACTACTACTTACGGAAATGGACCATTTACAGGTTCAATTAACATACCAGCTGGTACAGCTGTTGGAAATTACAGAATGCGAGTAACTACAGATTGGAATGCCTCTAACCCAGGTAATCCATGTGCGGCAGCGTCTAGAGCTGAATTTGAAGATTACACCATTTCGGTTATTCCTCAACCTGCTTGTGTACCTCCAAATCCATCTTCTTCGGCTGTTACTGATTCGGCTGCTAATTTAACTTGGCCTACAGTTCCAAGTGCTGCATCTGGTTATGAATATGTATTAAATAATGTAGCTACTGATCCAGTTGTTTCTGGTACATCAACTACTTCAACAACATTTGCTGCAAGTGGCTTAAATCAATTAACGACTTATTATTTTCATGTTCGTTCTGTATGTTCTGCTGGAACGTATAGTGCATGGTCTACTGTAAGTTTTACTACTATAGCAACTCCTCCAGTTAATGATAATTGTAGTTCAGCGACTGCTTTAACTGTAGGTGCTACTTTTGCTTCAAATCTAACTGATGGAACCAATGCCGGAGCTACTTCTGGTTCTGAACCTAATCCAACAACTTGCTTCGGATATTCAGGAGGCGATGTCTGGTATACAGCTGTTGTACCTGCTAGTGGATCAATTACAATTGAAACGGGTAACTCGTCAACTGGTGCCACTGGATTTGATTCTGTAATAACAATCTATACTGGTACATGTGGTGCTTTAACTCAAATAAATTGTGATGATGATGGTGCAGCTACTGGATCTTATTCATTAAAATCTTTAACCGGTTTAACACCAGGAAGTACACTTTATATTAGAGTTTATGAATATAGTAACGATAATACTGGTAGTTTTGGTGTTGCAGCATATGACGCTTCTTTAAGTACAGCTAGTTTTGATAAGTCTACTTTTGTAGCGTATCCGAATCCAGTTAAAGATGTTTTAAATTTATCTTACAAATCTGAAATTAGTAATGTAAGAGTTGTAAATTTATTAGGTCAAGAAGTGATAAACACAAAATGGAATGCAAATGATGTTCAAGTAAATATGTCTGCTTTAACGGCTGGTGCATATATTGTTAATATAACAGTAGAGGATACAGTTCACACCATTAAAGTAATAAAGGAATAATTTTAGGATTATTTTGCTGAAAAGTCTCGAGAAATCGGGACTTTTTTGTTTTTATATTTATCTTTGTTTAATATATTTTAACTATGCAATTTTCTTTAATTATCCCTATTTATAACAGACCTGATGAAATTGATGAATTATTATCAAGTTTAACAGCACAATCTTTTTCTCAACCCTATGAAATTGTAATAATAGAAGACGGTTCTACAATAACATGTAAATCGATTTTAGAGAAGTATAACTCATTACAAATTAGTTATTATTTTAAAGAAAATTCTGGTCCGGGTGATTCTCGCAATTACGGTATGCGAATGGCTAAAGGGAATTATTTTATTATTTTAGATTCGGATTGTATCATTCCAGCTCATTATTTACAGACAGTACATGATGAATTATCTAAAGAATATGTAGACTGTTTTGGTGGACCAGATGCGGCTTTAGCTTCGTTTTCTAAAATTCAAAAAGCGATTAATTTTACTATGACTTCTTTTTTAACTACTGGTGGAATTAGAGGTGGAAGTGAAAAATTGGATAAATTTCAACCCAGAAGTTTTAATATGGGTTTGTCAAAAAAAGCATTTGAAGATGCTAAAGGTTTCGGAAATATTCATCCAGGAGAAGATCCAGATTTATCTATTAGATTATGGGAATTGGGGTATAAAACAAAATTAATTTCTACGGCTTTTGTTTATCATAAACGTCGAATTGACTGGAAAAAATTTTACACACAAGTGAATAAGTTCGGTTTAGCAAGACCTATTTTAAATGCTTGGTATCCAAAATATACAAAACTTACTTTTTGGTTTCCATCTTTGTTTATAATTGGTTTTTTGTTTTCATTTTTGTTAGTGTTTTTTAATTTCTCTTTTTTCTTATACGGATATTTAAGTTATTTTATTTTGTTATTTAGTACTTCATTTTTGCAAAATAAATCTTTTGAAATTGCAGGTTACAGTGTGGTTGCTGCTGTAATTCAATTTTATGGTTATGGAATTGGTTTTTTAAAATCATTTTTAAAAATTCATATTTTAAAAATGAAACCAGAAGTGGCATTTCCTAACTTGTTTTTTAAAAAGTAATGACTAAAATTATAGGATTAACAGGCGGAATTGGAACCGGAAAGACTACGGCTGCAAACTATTTTGCTTCAAAGGGAATTCAGATATATATTGCTGATGAAGCAGCGAAAACCATCATGAATGATCCTAAAATTATAAAAGAAATTCAAAATTTATTTGAAGAAAATATTCAATTGCCAAATGGTTTTTTAGATCGAAAATTAATCAGACAATTGGTTTTTTCTGCTCCAGATACACTTAAAAAGTTAAACGAAATCATTCATCCAAGAGTAAAAAATGATTTCGAAAATTGGGTTCAAAGTCATAAAAATAGTCCTTTTGTGATCAAAGAAGTAGCTATTCTTTTTGAAACTAAAGGGCATCTTACTTGTGATGCAACCATTTTAATTACAGCGCCTCTCGAAATTAGAATTCAAAGAGTCTTACAAAGAGATCAAACTACAAGAGAAAACATCTTGCAAATTATTCATAATCAATTATCTGAAGACGAAAAAATCAAATTAGCCACGTATGTAGTTCAAAATGATTCTTTAGATAATATGTATAAAAACTTAGACAAATTAATTGATATTTTAAGTAAAAATTGAATTTTAACATTTTTGTTAAATATAGGTTAATTGTTTTAACATTTCTTAATTACCACTTAACTTTGCTTAAATGAATAAAACAAGGTTTAGAATATTAGTCTTTTTAATGAGTATTTCTTTGATAGGAATTATTTTAATTCAATTGTATTGGATAAAAAGTTCGTTTCAAAAAAATGATGAAGAATTTAGGCACCATGCTTTAGTAGTGCTTGAAAATGTTTCTGAGAAATTAGCTGATAAAGAATTGTCTGATTTTATTACTTCTTACAAAAAAATTAAAGATAGCATAGGAAAAGAACCTCTTCAAGAACAATTGAAAAAGTTCTTTTATTATGAAAAAGATTCCAATTCTAAAGAAATACTAGTTTATACCAATACTATAATTCCGGAAGATTTTGGAGTAGATGGTTCGTTCTTTGATAAAAGTTTATCTGGAATTTCTATAAAAGAGTATTCTGCAAAACGAAAAACACAAATTTATACTGATAATTCTTTCGATGGAAACGGGGTTACTTCTAATGCAAAACCTAATGTAACTATTGAAAAATCGGGAAAACTTGAAATTTTAGATCGTGTTCAATTTAAAATTTTGTTTAGTGATATCGTTTCTCAACGTTCGATACAAAAAAGAATTACTTCCAGATTAGTAAATGATGTTTTAAATTTTGAATTGCATAAATCTGAATTGAAAACGCCTTATGAATTTGCGGTTTATAAAAATGGTTTAGCTACTAAAATTAAATCTGAAGAATTTAGATATGATAAATGTACAACGTATAGTATTCCTATTTTATTAGATACTGACGGAAAATCAGATTACAAATTGTTACTTCGTTTTCCGAATAAAACCAATTTTGTATTCTCATCTATGTTGCCAATTACTCTTTTAACCCTATTATTTGTGGTTATTATTGTAGTAACTTATTCTAGTGCTTTGAAACAATTGATCATGCAAAAGCAAATTTCTGAAATCAAAACCGATTTCATTAATAATATGACTCATGAATTTAAAACGCCTATCGCAACTATTAATTTAGCTTTAGATGCGATTAAAAATCCTAAAATTATTGATGATAAGGAGAAAGTACAAAAATACCTTCAAATGATTAAGGATGAAAATAAACGAATGCATGCCCAAGTAGAAAATGTACTTAGAATTTCAAAATTAGAAAGAAACGAATTAAATATAGATAAAGAACCTCAAGAAATTATAGAGTTTATAGAAGATGCTATTGATCACATCAGTTTAATTCTTGAAGATAGAGAAGGAGAAGTTCATACTCATTTTAATGCCACTAGAACTACTGTATTACTAAATGATGTGCATTTTACAAATGTTTTGGTAAATATTTTAGATAATGCTATGAAATATTCTTCGGATAAGCCAATTATCAATGTTTACACAGAAAATATTAAAGATTATGTTCTTATTAAAATTGAAGATAACGGAATAGGAATGTCAAAAGCCGTACAAAAAAAAGTTTTTGAAAAATTCTTTAGAGAGCATACAGGAGACTTACACAATGTTAAAGGTCATGGTTTAGGTTTAGCTTATGTCAAACAAATAATCGATGATCATAACGGTGAGGTTTTTGTAGAAAGTGAAAAAGGAAAAGGAAGCACATTTATAATTAAATTGCCATTAATAAATTAAAATATGGAAACAAAAAAAATATTATTAGTAGAAGATGATCCGAATTTTGGATCTGTGTTAAGAGATTATTTATCTTTAAATGATTTCGAAGTAACTTTAGCTAAAAATGGAATGGAAGGTTTTGAAAAATTCAAAAAAGACACGTATGATTTGTGTATTTTGGATGTGATGATGCCTTATAAAGACGGTTACACGTTAGCTAGAGAAATTAGAGAGAAAAATGCAGAAGTGCCTATTATCTTTTTAACTGCTAAAACATTAAAAGAAGATGTATTAAAAGGATATAAAGTTGGAGCTGATGATTATTTAAATAAGCCTTTTGATTCGGAAGTATTATTGATGAAAATCAAAGCAATCATCCAAAGAAAAGCTTCAGAATCTAAACCAGATTCATCTGTTTTTGAATTTACTATTGGAAAATTTCATTTAAATTCTAAATTAAGATTTTTAACATTTGGTACAGAAGAACCAATTAAATTATCTCCAAAAGAATCCGAATTATTGAAAATGCTAGCGTTACATGAAAATGATTTAATGCCACGTGAGTTAGCCTTAACAAAAATTTGGAGAGACGATAATTATTTCACATCAAGAAGTATGGATGTGTACATTGCTAAATTAAGAAAGTACTTGAAATTAGACGAACGTGTGGAAATTTTAAATATCCATGGAGAAGGTTTTCGTTTAGTCATTAACTCTTAAATATAAAATGAGACTACAAGAAATTGTAGTCTTTTTTTTTTAATCTATTTTCCAGCAAAATGTATAGAAATTGCTCAACAAAATGCAACTTCACACGAACTTTTTTTATTTATATTTGCGAATAAAGTGATCCCAATGAACTATCAGCAAATACTTGAAGAAATTTACGAAGAATCAAAATCTTTACCAATTATTGGTGCGGTAGCTACTACTATTCCAGAACTAGCCAATGTACTTCCGAATCAATTCGGAATTTGTTTAACAACTATTTCTGGGGAAACTTTTAAAGTTGGTGACAGTGAAACTAAATTTTCCATACAATCCGTTTCTAAAGCTCTTTCTGTTACCTTAGCTTTATCACATTTGGGTGAAAAAGTTTGGGATCGAGTAGGAGTAGAGCCTTCTGGAAATCCTTTTAATTCCTTAGTTCAATTAGAATACGAAAAAGGTATTCCAAGAAATCCATTTATCAATGCAGGTGCTTTGGTGATTGCTGACATGCTAGTTTCTTGTTTACAAAATCCAAAAGATGATTTTCTAAGTTTTATTCGAGAAATTTCTGGCTGTCCAACTATTTCTTATAATCTTAAAGTGGCGCAATCTGAGAGAAACACTGGTTTTAGAAATGCAGCACTAACTAACTTTTTAAAATCGTTTGGAAATATTAACAATGAGGTAGATGAAGTTCTTGATTTTTATTTTCATCAATGTGCTGTTGAAATGACTTGTAAAGAATTAGCCGACGCATTTCTCTTTTTTGCGAATGAAGGTATGTCTAAAAATGGAACTCAGATTGTATCTTCAAGTCAAGCGAAAAGAATTAACGCTTTAATGCAAACTTGTGGTTTTTATGACGAATCGGGTGAGTTTACATACAAAGTAGGACTACCAGGTAAAAGTGGAATTGGTGGAGGAATTGCTGCCGTTTTACCTAAACAATTCTCTATTGCAACATGGAATCCTAGATTAAACGAAAAAGGAAACTCCGAATTAGGCATGTACGCCTTAGAACAATTGACAACTAAAACAGGAATGTCAATTTTTTAAAATTTAATAATATATACTTTTCTAAACAGATTTATTTTGAAATGAAAAATTCTGTAAAAACAAACATAAAAAAACACCTGAAATTGATAGTTCATAACAGGTGTTTTTTATAAGATTTACTTATACTGCCAGCAAATTATTTGTGTGGTTTTGTTCCCGTTTGTCAGATGAAGTGTCGTACTGTTTTTAACTCCTACTTTCTTCATTTGTTTGTATAAGGGCTTTAGATTAGCTTTTTTAGAAACAATAGCGCTAAACCATTTGCATTGACTTTTAAAATGAACACTTTCGAATATCAGGTTGGTGATGAAACCTAATTCACCGCCTTCGCACCATAATTCGTTATTTTGACCACTAAAGTTTAAAACGGGTTTATCTGCTACTTTCTGACCTAAATTTTTACTTTTTCGTAAAGAACCTTTTGCTGCTTCTTCTGCTGAAGTATGAAAAGGTGGATTACAAATTACAAAATCGAAAACTTCCTCCGATTCTATCATGTATTTTAAGGCATGACGCTTGTTATCATTAAAACGAATAGTTACGTTTTCTTTTAATTTTGGATTTTTACTTAAAATGGTTTCCGCAGACAATAAGGATTGTTTGTCAACTTCCGTTCCTACGAAAGTCCAGCCATATTCGTGATTTCCGATAATTGGGTAAATGCAATTCGCGCCCACGCCAATATCTAATATTCTAACCGTATTACCAGTTGGAACTATACCGCCATTTGAAGCAGCTAATAAGTCAGCAATATGATGAATATATTCGGCTCTACCCGGAATAGGCGGACATAAATTTGTTTTCGGAATGTTCCAGTATTCTAAATTGTAAAAGTGCATTAATAAAGCTTTATTTAAGGCTTTTACAGCAATTGGATTAGAAAAATCAATAGACTTTTCTCCTGCTTTATTTAAGAATAAATGTAAGTTTAAATCGGGATGCGTTTTAATTAATTGAGCAAAATCATATCTTCCAATATGTTTGTTTCTTAAGTGTAAACCTTCATAATAAAGGTTTGTTTCATTGTTTTCCATATACTATTGTAAGTTGCAAATTTACAATTAATAAAATAGTATCAGTTATTTTTATAAACAAAAAATTCTAACAGAAGTTAGAATATAAATAATTAATAAGGTTTTAAAAAAAATTAATCGCCACCACCACAGCCACCGCCGCAACCACTGCAACTACTACTGCTACATCCGCTATCTCCAGAACTTGTGGAGCAGCCTGATGAACATCCGCTCGAACATCCTGAGCCACCATTTTTTTTATTGGATTTAGATATCATAATTACAATTAAAATCAGAAATATAATCGTGGCTATAGTATCTTTATCCAGAAATGTTGCTTGTATTAAGACCATCGAAGCTATTAAAAAGAAATAGGTTAAGCATTTATTCCTTTCACTTAAAGTTGGCTTTTTTATGATCCAGTTTTTGTTTGTATTGATTCTTTTGAAATCAATTTCAGTAAAGCGTTGTTCATTATTTGGCCAGATTTCAGTTGGTGGTTCCTCTTCAAAATAAGTGTGATAGTCTTCTTTGGTTTTCGAATAAAAATCATCAAACTTACTAGCTTCTGATTTCCCTCCTTTTGTTGGATGGTGATGTATTTCTTTTTCTAAAGTATTTTTACAGAAATCAATCCAATAGGATTTGGTGTAGGTGAGATGTAAATGCCAAGCTTGATCCACTTGGTCAGATGGTGTAACGCCAGTTTTAGTTACACAACATAAAAAGATGAATTTCTTATATTCATCAATAACCTTTTTTGAGTACTCGAAAGACCAACTGTTTTCTCGAGCTAATCGTTTTGAAAATGTAAAATCACTATTTTCAGCATCAATTTTAAATTGAGAAATTTTTTCCCAAAGTAGTTTTTGTTCTTTTATCATATAGTTTAATTATTACAAAGTTTAAAACTTTTATATTATGTAATGTTTAAACTAATATGATGATTTTGTTAAAACAAAAAATCCCAACCTTTCGATTGGGATTTTGTATAAGTAAGAATAAATATGATTAAACGTTGATTATTTCACTTT
>CAZULO010000019.1:12313-25454 GCA_964621245.1 uncultured Flavobacterium sp. | reverse complement strand
CATTTCTTTCTTTTTGAACTAATTCATTTTTCGCATTTTCTTGATCAATATCAAAAAACACAATTCCATCCACAACGGTTTTTTCTGCTTTAGCATAAATGGTTAACGGACTATCTGACCATAAAACTACGTCAGCATCTTTACCAACTTTTATACTTCCCACTTTGTCGTCTACTTGTAATAATTTAGCTGGATTTAACGTTACGAAATTCCAAGCTTGTTCTTCAGTAACTCCGCCATATTTTAAAGTTTTTGCTGCTTCATGATTTAATCTTCTTGACATTTCAGCGTCATCAGAATTAATCGAAACGGTTACACCTACATTATTCATAAGTGCTGCATTATAAGGAATAGCATCATTTACTTCAAATTTATAGCCCCACCAATCTGCAAAAGTAGATCCACCTACACCATGTTTTGCCATTTTATCGGCTACTTTATAGCCTTCTAAAATATGCGTAAAAGTTTGAATCTTGAAATTGTATTTTTCCGCTACTTTTAGTAACATATTGATTTCGGATTGTACATAAGAGTGACACGTAATAAAACGTTTTTTATTCAAAATTTCACTTAATGTTTCCATTTCTATATCAAATCGTGGTGTAATTTTACTTTTACCAGATTTGAATGCATCCCATTCTTTTTTGTAAGCTACGGCACGAGAGAAATAATCTTCATACACTTGTTCTACACCCATTCTAGATTGCGGAAAACGTAGTCTTTCGACATCACCCCAATTCGATTGTTTTACATTTTCACCTAAAGCAAATTTGATGTATTTCGGGGCATCTTTTACTAGCATTTCTTCTGGATTATAACCCCATTTTAATTTAATAAAAGCGGCACGACCTCCAATTGGATTGGCAGAACCATGAAGTAAATTTGCAGCAGTAACACCACCAGCTAAATTTCTGTAAATATTAATATCGTCTGAGTTTACAACATCTTCAATAGTTACCTCTGCAGATGAATTTTGTCCGCCTTCATTTACTCCGTTTGAAATTGCAATATGAGAATGCTCATCTATAATACCAGCAGTTAAATGTTTGCCTGTAGCATCTATAACTTTTCCTTTTTGAGGTAAGTTTTTACCAATTTTTACAATTTTACCATTTTCAATTAAAACATCTGTTTCTTTTAAGATTCCTTCTTTTTCTCCGGTCCAAACCGTTGCATTTTTGAATAAAATAGTTTCTTGTTTTGGTTTAGCTGTATTTCCAAAAGCCATATTTGGGAATGTGATTGGATAAAAAACAGGTGCTTTTTTGTCTTCTTTTTTATCTGAAGACACTACTTCTTTTTTAGTTTCTGAAGTTTCTGTTTTTTTGGTTGCCGACCAAGAAACTTCTTTTCCATTTTCTAAAATTGCTTTTCCAGACAAACCGCTTTCTGATTTTAAACCAGAAATCCTGATGAATTTAGATGCTACAGAATCTTTACTTTTAATCACCATAGTTAACCAAGGTTCATTATACGTCAATTTTGTGCCGTATTCTAATTTGTCTTGTGTGATTTTAGCTTCTAATTTTGCTATTTCACCTTCAATGGCTAAATCAAATTTTTCATTATTTAGTGTTAATTCGTATTTACCTCTTATATCTGATGGTTGTATTTTTTCAATTACGAATCTGTTTCCTTGAATCCAGTTTTCTTGAATCGTACTTTTAGATTCAAAAATATCACCGCTCACAATGATAAAGTTTGCTAAATTTCCTTTAACCAAGGTTCCTATATTCGTTTGGTTTGAAATTTTTGCAGGAATTTCTGTTAAAGCGGCTAGTGCTTTTTCTTTTGGAAAGCCTAATTCTACCGCTTTTCTTAAATTCGTTAAGAAATCTTTTGGATTTTTTAAATCGGCCGTTGTTAAAGCGAAATTGACATTATTTTCTGCTAATACTTTTAAGTTATAAGGCGCTTGATTCCAAAATTTCATATCTGCAAGTACCACCTGTTCGGCTAAAAAAGAATCAGAGACATCATAAGCGTCTGGAAAATTTACAGGAATAAGTAAAGTGGCATTTGTTTTTTTTATTTCTTCGATTTTTTCTAATTCGTTTCCGCTTCCTTTAATGATATAGTTAATTCCGAATTCATCACCAATTTTATCGGCACGTAAAATATTTAATTTATCGCCAGCACTGACAATTTGTAATAAGTTTTTATTTTGATTGAATACTTCTAAAGACCCATCTTTAGTTTTAGACGCACCAGTAGCATACCATTTAGCATCGTGATAAAACTGACGGATTAAAGCCATACTTCCCATTAAGGAAGAAGGATACGATTGATTTGACAAACTGCTTCTTTTGAAAGTAATGTGTTGTGATATTTTTTTATTTAAAATTCTATTTCCGTTAGATTCTAAATCGTTTAAGGTCCAAAGTAAACCTGTTCCTGCAATAATTCCATCATTATTGAAACTTAAAACGGTTCCAAAACCTGTTTCTCTTAGATCTTTGGCGGTTTTCGCATCATAATTTATATTTTCAAAAGCATTAAAATCGGCTCGAATATGGTCGTTCCAATAGTATCCATTTCTTTCTGAATCATATTGAGGTGATCCAGAATTTCTTGGTTTTGCTTGAGGTTTTTGTATCCCGAATTCGGTATACAAGTCAATAAATGAGGGATAAATGGTTTTTCCGCTAGCATCAATTATTGTTGCTTCTTTAGGGATGTTAACCAAAGCACCAATTTCTAAGATTTTGTCGTCTTTTAATAAAATGGTTGCTTTTTCAATTTTTACATTTGATGAAGTGTAAACAGTAGCATTGGTTAGGGCTACCACATTTTTGAAGGTTTGTTTTACGCCGTCATTTTTTGGAAAATAGTCCTGGCTAAAACCTAAATTAATAGTCAAAACGACTACTAAAAGTTTAATTATTCGCATAGTTATAGTTTTTTGTTGGCTAAAAGTAAGAAAATTAATAATTAGAATTTTGTATTTAGATATTTTTAACAATTTAAGATTTCAAACACATAAAAAAAGTTTTTATTAATGATTGATCTTTAAAAGAATTAAAAATTTCATTACATTGTGACTTACAAAATACCACGTGCTTTTATTTCTAAATATTGATTTATGGTATCAATAGTTAAATCTTCAGGTTGTGTAAGTAAAGCGTAAATGCCATATTTTCTAAGTTCATTGACGATCAATCGTTTTTCGAAATCGAATTTTTCAGCAATTACTTTGTCGTATACTTCTTGAATGTTTTCTGCTTTTTTATGTATTAAATCTTGTAATTCCGTATTTTTAAAAAACACTACAAGTAACAAATGATTTTTTGCCATTCCTTTCAAATAGGGTAGTTGCCTATTTAATCCATCTAAAGTTTCGAAATTGGTATATAAAACCAGTAAGCTTCTTTGTTTGATGTGTTTTTTTACATCCACGTATAACCGACTAAAATCACTTTCAAAATAATTGGTTTTAACGTTGTATAAATTTTCTAAGATTAGGTTCATTTGGTTGCTTCGTCTTTCGGCAACTACTCTGTTTTCTACTTTTTTTGAAAAAGCTACTATTCCAGCTTTGTCATTTTTCTTTAAAATTACATTAGATAAAACAAGGGATGCATTTATGGCATAATCGAGTAAACTTAGCCCATTAAAAGGCATTTTCATAACACGACCTTTATCTATTATCATGTAAACACTTTGCGATTTTTCATCTTGAAATTGATTAATCATCAAAGCATTTTTTTTCGCAGTAGCTTTCCAGTTTATGGTACGTATATCGTCACCTGGAACATATTCTTTAATTTGTTCAAATTCCATGGTGTGACCAATTCTTCTAATTTTTTTCAATCCATGTTGAAATAAATTATTTGAAAACGCCATCAGATCATATTTTTTTAACTGAAAATAAGAAGGATAAGTGGGTACCATTTGTCCGTTATCGAATACATACCTTTTGGCAAGTAAACGAAGTGGAGAAGTAACATACACATTTAAGTTTCCGAAAACATATTCGCCTCGTTCTGTAGGACGAAGAAAATAAGTAATATTACTTTTTTCATGACTACCTATTTTTTTATGCAAATTAAAATCTCTAACCTGAAATTGAAAGGGAATTTCATCTACTATATTGACATCTACCTTAAAATTATATTGATTGTGTATTTTAATTTTAATTTCATTCTCATCTCCATTAGAAAGTTTTTCGGGTAGTATTCTATCGGCTTTTATTTTACTACCGGATATAAAAAGTATAAAAAAATCAATACTAGTAAACAAAAACAGAAGCAGTAGCGCATACCAACTCGAAGCATATAGCGATGGAAAAAAAAACGAAAACACAAAACAAGTAATGACTCCTGTAAAGCAATAGAAGAAAAAATTATTGATATAAGTTGTTTTGTAAACTTTCATTCTTGGTGATGGTTTTTGTTAAATAGTAGTAATTTTTAGTTTTTATCTT
This sequence comes from uncultured Flavobacterium sp., assembly GCA_964621245.1. Lineage (GTDB taxonomy): Bacteria > Bacteroidota > Bacteroidia > Flavobacteriales > Flavobacteriaceae > Flavobacterium. Next base: position 21,031 of record CAZULO010000019.1, on the reverse strand, counting down.
GGAATTTCAACGGCATCTATAATTTGTTTAATAATTTCAGCAGCGGTAATTCCTTCCATTTCTCGTTCTGGTGTCACCACTACACGATGTTGTAATACAGGAATTGCGGCTTCTTTTATGTCTTCTGGAGTTACAAAATCTCTCCCTTTAATAGCAGCAAAACCTTTTGAAGCATTTAAAATGGCAATAGAAGCTCTTGGAGAGGCTCCTAAATATAAAAATGGATTTTCTCTTGTCCCACATACGACTTTAGCAATGTATTCTATCAAATTAGGTTCTATTATAATTTGTTTCAATATATTTTGATAGGCTATAATCTCACTTTTAGAAATGATAGTCGCAATATCTGTGAGTTTATTTCTAGTTTGTAAATTATTTTCTTTTTGAAGGATGCTGATTTCTTCGTTTAAATTAGGATAAGAAATGGTAATTTTAAATAAAAAACGATCCAATTGCGCTTCTGGTAAACGATAGGTTCCTTCTTGTTCTATTGGGTTTTGAGTAGCGATTACTAAAAATGGCGCATCCATTACATACGTTTTTCCATCAACGGTAATTTGTCTTTCTTCCATTACTTCAAACAAAGCCGCTTGTGTTTTTGCTGGTGCACGATTGATTTCATCAATTAAAATAAAATTGGAAAAAACAGGTCCTTTTTTAAATTCGAAACTCGATTTAGAGAGGTCAAAAACAGAAGTTCCAATAATATCTGATGGCATTAAGTCGGGAGTAAATTGGATTCTACTAAAATCTAAAGCCATTGCTTTTGATAATAATTTAGCCGTTAATGTTTTAGCTACACCCGGAACACCTTCTAATAAAATGTGTCCGTTTGCCAAAATAGAAACGATTAATTGATCAATCATTTTATGTTGGCCTACAATTACTTTTTCTAATTCTTTACGAATTTGATCGACACTTGATTTTAAAGGTTCTAAATTAATTCTATTTTCAAAATTAACATTTTCGTTTTTTTCGATGGCTTCTTGGTTATCTTGTGATTCGAATGTTTCCATGTTTTATAACTATAAATTAAGTTTTTCAATACTTGAGTTGAGTGCAATAACTTCTTTTTCAGAAATAGTTGTGCTTTTTTTAATTTGATTTATTTGCTGTATAACTTGTGTAATATCTGTAAGCTCTTTTCCTGTTTTTTGATGCAGTTTTTCTATAAAAATTTCATTTAAATTTTGGGTGTCGATGTAATATTCTTTTCTAATTTTTTCAAGAAAATAGACTATTTTTTTCTCAGCAATATCTTTGTGATTTTTTTCTAAGAAATATAAATTCCCAATCGTTTTTGCAAAATCAACGGTGGTGTTTTTTGAAGGCTCAAGTATGGGAATAATACGTTGTTTTCTTTTGGCATTAAAAAGAATAAAAAGTAAAATAGCCAATAAACTCAAACGCCAAGCCCATTTTAATGCAGGTTGACTATTAATAAAACGGAGTGGACTTTCTGTGGGAGCCTCTCTTTTTTTACCTTCAACATACCAATACAGTTTCGGATCATTTAATTGAGAACAAACAGATTCTATGTATTTATAATTGTTTTTTAAGAGATAATAATTGGTAAATGCGATAGGTTGAAGGTGTAATAAAAATTTCCCAGCTCCGTATTTAATTTCAATAAAATTAGGCAAATTATAATTTTCGTCATGAATACTTCCTAATATTTTAGTCGTGTTTTTATCGAATTTACTAAAATAATAATCAGTAGCTCCTTTATCAAATTCAAATTTTTCCTTAGTAGGTAGTACTGTACTTTTTAATTTTTTCTGAATATGATTTCTTAAAATAATTTGAAAGCCAAGCGAATCGCTCAATTGATCAGGTAGGGAAGTAGCGCTAATAAAAACAGTATTTCCTTCTTCTACAAAATATAAAAGTTCTTCAGTAGAATTGTCATCAAACGGATAAAAGTCGGATATAGATAGTATAGCTCCTTTTTTTTCCTCTACATTTGGTACAACTACACTTGAATCAACAGTAATTTGAATGTCTCCCGATTGATCATTATTTATAAAATCATAAGGAGTGTCTGAAAATTTTTCTATTTTCTGATTTTTAAATAAGCCAGTAGCTTCTTCTTGAAAAACTTTTAAACCAAACGGAATTTTATCATTTAGACCATATGTTTCTGTCCAATTTATAGTTTTTTCTTGAGTAGAATTTGCAAAAATTAGCAGCAAAAAAATCGCAACTAGAAATAAAATAAGCAGTTTTATATTTTTTCCCATAATTAGCTATACTGAATGGCGTTTAGAAAATGGTTTTCTGTTTTTTCAAAATCGGATGAAGTTAATTCGAATGCACCATACCAACAATAATCATAAATATAGGATAGGAATTCAAATTCTTTTTTTAATTCCGAATTTTTAATTTCTGCGATATAATCCGTGTTTGTTTTTTCGATATCCCATTCTATTTTATTTCTATCGGAAAGTGATTTTAATAGCCATAAGTAATAATAACGCGTGGCCATTCGAAATTCTTGATTCTGTTTATAAGTAGCAATTGTTTCTTTGAAATTAATGGTGTGAATATTGTCTGAATCTAAATTATTTGGGATTATTTTTTTATTTTTTCTCGAGAATATCCAATTTCCTTCCTGTTGTAAGATGAGTTTGATAATCATATAAATTACCCATATAATTCCAGAATAAATTAGAATTTTAAGTAAGATTTCAAAAAATGAAAACCCGACACCAGTTGAAGAAAAACTAAATAATCGCGCTAGGAAAGCTTTGCACTTTGCTATAAAATTATCCCAAGCTGAAGTTTCTTTTTTTTCTATTTTAGGCTCATAATTGTAGGCTTCGGTATTGTATTTTTTTTGAAAATCAACTTCGAATTTCTTTTGTTTGATAGTTGTTGTCGACAAAGAAGAACTGTTTTCGTTAGAATATATGGCTAAGGAATCCACTTCTGTTTGTCCAAAAACAATAGAAATTAGAAATAGAAATATAAGGCTTAGAAATATTTTTTTCATAGTTGTTTAGGCTTATCATTCATTTTACAAGGTGGTGAATTTAGATTTCATTTTCAGATGCACCCAAAAAGGATACACTAAATAATAAAAACCAATAAGCGACAACGTGAGTAAAATAATTCCGATACTCAGCCATTTTGGCATTTCTGTAGCATATCTTGTGATATATCCTTCTAAGAAACCCGCTGTAATAGTGAAAGGGAAAGTACTTAAAAATATTTTAAAAGTGTTTTTAAATCCTATTTTAAACGAATGTAATCTGGAATATGTTTTTGGAAATAAAATGCTGGCACCTAAGGCAAATCCACAAGCGGCTTCAATAACGATGGCAAAAATTTCCATAGATCCATGAATCCAAATTCCTCTTACACTTGTCCAAAAAACACCTTGTTGGTAAAAAAAATATTGGAAAGAACCTAACATAATGCAATTAGAAAGAAAGATATAAAAGGTTCCTAAACCACCAAATATGCCATAAAAATAAGATTTTATGCCGACCATTAAATTATTGAATGTAATGCCTACAAAACTTCCCCAATTGCTTCCCGACTTATAAATTGCTACCGGATTCCCTTTTTTGATATTGCTTAATGTTTCTTCCACATAATTATCTGATAAAATCAATCGGACAAAAGAATCGTCGTAATGTGCAGAAATGACTCCAATTCCGGTAAAAAGGAAAAATAAAATGAAAGCATATAAAAGATAGCGTCGGTAGTCATACACCAGTAAAGGCACTTCATCTCTAAAAAAATAAATCAATCTATTAGAGTCTTGCCTTTTTGTTTTATAAATTTTTTGGTAGGTTTGTGAAGCCAAGTGATTTAAGTAAACAACCGTTTTGCTTTTTGGATAATACGTTTGTGCATAAGATAAATCGTTAACTAATTGTATGTATAAATTAGCTAAATCATCAGGATTTTTTTTAGTTTTACCAAAAATTGCTAGCTCGAATTCAAGCCATTTCGGTTTGTTTTGTTTAATAAATGCTATTTCTCTCATAAAATGCTAAAATATAAATTATGAATCAATTATCCATAACTACTACCCAAAATGTTACCATAAATTTTACATCTGCAGGAATTGGCGAGCGAATTTTAGCTCAACTACTTGATTTTGTGGTGTTATTCGTTTATAGTGTTGTTGTTACATACTTTATGAATCATTCTGGATTAAGTGATGCTTTAGCTGCTACGGATTATTGGTCTTCAACTGCGGTTAATATTTTGATTTTTTCACCTGCTTTGTTTTATACTTTATGTATGGAAAGTTTTTGGGAAGGTCAAACCCTAGGAAAAAGAGTTATGCGTATCAAAGTGATTAAATTGGATGGTTATCAAGCCAGTTTTGGTGATTATTTGATTCGCTGGTTATTTAGTATCATTGATGTGGCGCTTTGTTTTGGAATAATTGGTTTAATTGTGGCGGCTACTAATACAAAAGGACAGCGATTAGGGGATATGGCTGCTGGAACTGCCGTTATTTCTTTAAAAAATAAAATTAATATCAATCAAACCATACTTCAGGAATTAGAAGATGATTATGTTCCGGTTTATCCAGAAGTAATTCAACTTTCCGATAATGATATGCGAATTATTAAAGATACCTATGAAACTTGTGTGGCTGCTAAAGATTTTGTAACCATTTCTAAAATGAGAACTAAAATAGTAACTGTTACAGGTTTAAAATATAAATCAGAATCAGATGTTGCATTTATGAAAACTATAATTAAAGATTATAATTATTATACTCGAAATATGTAATTGATTATTTTTTTAAAAGTAAATAACCCGTCAAAGGTTCGGGATAATTCGGATCATTTAAATATAAAATATAGTAATATGTTCCACCCGGAGCGTCGTTTTGTCCTACTGCATTTTCTACTTTTCCGTTCCAATCTGGCGTATTGTTATTTCCCGTCCAAATTAAACGCCCCCAACGGTTGTATACTTCTAGTTTAAAATGAATAAAAATATCACGTAAACCCGCAATATAGAAAAAATCATTTAAGCCATCATCATTAGGTGAAACCGCATTGTAAACAATTGGCTCGCAGTTTCTTGTTAGTAAATCAAATGAAGTTATACTATAACATCCTGTGGCTGGGTCATCAATTCTTACCCAAATTCTTTTAGGGGTTTGAAGTGCTTCAAAATTATTCAAATCTATAATTTGATTGACAAAATTTAAGGCATCCGTTTCTAATTCATAAAAAGAACTTACATGCGAAGTATTTGTTTTAACCGTTTCTTCATATTCAGAAAAATCAAAAATACCTTTTGTTAACCCTAAATTACAGTTTATAAGAGGTAATAATGGATTAAAATCTGGAGATTCAAGGAGTGTAATGGTTATACTAAACGAATTATTAGTTTCAGAAATTTCATTAACCGTTCCAGCAGCTGTTCCATTATCATCTGCCTGAGCTTTTAGTGTAAATTGTAAAGGAATAGTAGTTGGAATAGTTAAAGTAATACTTCCATTTTCAAAACCACCAATGGGTAAAATGTTTTGCGTAAAAGCAGTTCCTAACGCAACCCCATCGGCATAAAAAACAATAGGTGTATTTGCTGGTAAATCGGCCGTAGAATTAAAATTAGTAACAGTGTAATTTAACTGAATGGTTCTGTTATTGCAACTTAAATTCGGTGCTGGAAAACTAATTCGAGCATCAGGGAGTTGACTGTTTAATTTAGTTACAATGGCATTAATCATCACATAATCTTGACCAGAAGTCAGTTGAATCAAAGCCGAAGTATCTCCGACATTAATGTTGTTTTGAATATTATAAATATCCAAATCCATATTGTACATTTGGTTGGAATTCGTCACAGAATTGGTCCCGTTAAATGCATTGTTTGCAGGATTTAATGGCGGATTACTTATGATATTACTATTTATCCGTAAGGTTTCGTTTACATTAAGTCCAGAATCACCTTCCCAAGCTAAAAACCCTATCTTGGCATCTACATTATCAATAACATTTAAAGCATTTAAAGGCACATCAAGAAAATTTTGTAAAACAGAAACTACTTGTAAACCATCATAAATATTTAACTGATTTAAAGGCAACGACGGATTTTTATATACTACAATTAACGCCCAACCTGCGAAATTAGTTCTGTTTTGTGCATGGTAATTTATAAAACTACTAACGTCTAAATCAGATAGTGTATACGTTCCGTTTCCTGTAGCTTGCACTTGTGCTGTAACATCTGCAAAAGCACTAAAATAATCAAAAACTAAACCCTGATTTAATTGGTTTGAAAAATTTCGAGAGGCGGTAACATCGATTCCATTTAATTTTACTTCAAAATCTCCAGTTCCACAACCCGCCCAATATAAATATGCACTTTCAATGACATCATTAGTTTGTAAGGAAAGCGCTGCAGAAGAAGTAGTTAAAATTGTAGGAGGAAAACTTTGAAATGAGTTTTCTATAGGATTGAGTGTGTTTCCTACAAAAGTAAAATCGTATCTACCATTAAATTGATTATACAAAGCGATGTTTTGAGTCCAACTCAACTGAGAAAAAAGCAAACATAATAGTAGTATTTTTTTCATCACTTCTTTTTAAATATAATATTTATGGTTAATTATTTTACCAAAGTAATAAATTTTACTAATTTCCCCAAAGATTTAGGATATGAAAACGTTTAAAGTTGTAAAATATACTTCGGAATACTTCACATTATGGAATAATTTTGTAGCACATGCCAAAAATGCTACTTTTTTATTTCACAGGGATTTTATGGAATATCATTCCGATCGATTTGAAGATTTTTCCTTGCTTGTTTTTGATGAAAAAAATAAATTGAAAGCGGTAATACCTGCCAATTTAAAACACAATGAAGTCTTTTCACATCAAGGTTTAACCTATGGTGGAATTGTAATTGAAGCGAGTTTAAAATTAGAAAGTTTTGTTAATATTTATGCAGAATTGCTTCACTTTTTAACGCATCAAAATATAGAAAAATTAACTTTTAAGTTGTTGCCAAGTATTTATTTTACACAACCTTCCGAGGAGTTAAATTATGCTTTGTTTCTTTCTGCAGCCGAGTTAATTCGACGCGACACCTTGGCTGTTATTGATTTAAAGCATCCAATTCAAATAGATTCGAATCGATTAGAAGGCGTAAAACGCGCTGAAAAAATAGGTATAGTGATAAAAAAAGAAGTCGACTTTAGTGCGTTTTGGAATTTGGTTTTATTGCCCAATTTGAAACAAAAGCACCAAGCTAAACCCGTTCATACTTTAGAAGAAATTCAGTATTTATCTGAAAAATTTCCCAATCATATTTATCAATTTAATGCTTATTTGAATGAGGAAATTATAGCTGGAACTACTTTGTTTATTGATAAAAAAACGATTCATGTGCAATATATTTCTGCTATTGGAGATAAAAATCAACATGGGGCTTTAGATTATTTATTTCACCATCTTATTACCAAAGAATTTGCAAGTTTTTCTTATTTTGATTTCGGAATTTCTAATGAAAATCAAGGAAAAAACGTTAATAAAGGATTGCAATATTGGAAAGAAACTTTTGGAGCTCGAACGGTTACACAAGATTTTTATCAAGTTGCCACAACAAATTCGGATCATTTAAATCAGGTATTTATATGATAAAATTTCTCGATTTACAAAGGCTCAATCAACCCTTTGAAACGCAATTTTTGGCTAAAACAAAGGCGTTTTTAGATAAAGGTTGGTATGTTTTAGGCGAAGAAGTAAAACAATTTGAACAAAATTTTGCCAACTATTCTAATGCAAAACATTGTATTGGTGTAGGGAATGGCTTAGATGCTTTAGTGCTTATTTTAAAAGCGTACATGCAACTTGGAAAACTACAAAAAGGAGATGAAGTACTTGTTCCCGCAAACACCTATATTGCAACCATTTTAGCTGTTTTACAAGCGGATTTGGTACCCGTTTTTGTGGAACCAGAATTAGAATCGTACACGATTAATCCTTCGTTACTTTCAGAAAAAATTACAACCAAAACCAAAGCTGTTTTAGTGGTGCATTTATATGGTCAATTAGCTAATATGTCAGCCATTTCAGAACTTGCCCAACAACATCAATTGCTAATTATTGAAGATGCTGCTCAAGGACATGGTTTACCATTTGTTGGAACTAATCTACGGGCTTTTAGCTTTTATCCCGGAAAAAATTTAGGTGCCTTAGGTGATGGTGGCGCGATTACTACCGACGATGATAATTTAGCTGATATTTTATTTTCATTAAGAAATTATGGTTCTCATACGAAATATCATAACGATTATGTAGGCGTAAATTCAAGGTTAGATGAATTACAAGCTGCCTTTTTAAATGTAAAATTGCCTCATTTGCAAGCGGAAAATAAAGCGCGTGTAAAAGTGGCTCAACGCTATCTAACAGAAATTAAAAATCCTAAAATTGTTTTACCAACTTGTCCAAACTTGGAACAACATGTTTTCCATTTATTTGTGGTTCGAACCGAAAACAGGAACGATTTACAAGATTATTTGTTTAGAAATGGTATTGAAACCCTAATTCATTATCCAATTCCACCACATAAACAAAAGGCTTTATCCGCTTTTCATGCTTTGTCTCTGCCAATTACAGAAAAAATTCATCGTGAAGTATTGAGTATTCCAATTAGTTCTTTGTTATCAGAAGCGGCTATCGATTTTATTATATCAAAATTAAATGCGTATTAATTGGAAAAGATTCAGAAAATAGT
>CAZULO010000019.1:0-12213 GCA_964621245.1 uncultured Flavobacterium sp. | reverse complement strand
CAAACCAACTTTTTCATCTTTCAGATGTTTATAATTTTGTGTTTTATGTTTTAGCAATTCTATTTCCCTTATATGTTTTTTCTACATTTTGTATTTCAGTCATAAATGGTTTTCAAGAATACAAAAAGGTTATTTATATTCAAATTAGTTCCAGTTGTATTGCTTTATTAGTTTCTGTTTTTTTAATTTATGAATACCAAACCTTCGGCGCTTTACTATCTTTAGTAATTGCTCCTGTTTTTGTTTTTTTTGTGAGTCTTTTTTATTTGAGAAAAAGAATTTCATTTTTTGATGTCTTTTCTCTTGCATCTTTTGATTTTTCAGTGGTCAAAAATCTATCAGAATATGTAGTAATGGCATTAGTTTCTGGTGTAATAGGTTCATTTGTGTTGTTAGAAATTCGTACTGATGTAATTGAAATTACAGGTTTAAAAAACGCAGGAATTTATGAAGGATTACAACGTATTTCATCTTACTATTTGCTATTTGTGACCTCTATAGTTTCCATTTATTTTTATCCGAAATTAGCCGAGAGTAAAGCTAATTTGAAAGGGATTATGAGCAATTATTTCAAAATAATTATGCCACTATTTGTTATTGGTTTAGTATTAATTTATGTGTTGAGAATTTTTATTATTAAATTTTTATTTACAACAGAATTTAATACGATGGAAACTTTATTTTTCTGGCAATTGGTGGGCGACGCATTCAAAGCAATTTCATTACTATTCGGAACTATTTTAATCGCCACAAAACAAACCAAAACATTTATACTTACTGAAATATTTTCGTTAGGCGTAATGTATTTTTCCTCTAATTGGATGTTACATGCCAACGGAATAAACGGTATTGTTATGGCGCACACGTTTACTTATTTTATATATATGCTTGTGCTGCTTTTTATTTTCAGAAACTTATTGTTTTTCAAAAACAAATAAGAGGTTAAGTCCTAATTCAAAACGTTTTTCTGCAATTAAATTGTATCCATTATTGGTGAAAATTGTTTTCAAATACATTCTATCAAAATCTTGATGATGTTCTAAATCCATGCCGTCAATTAACTTGAAAAATAATAAAACTTCTAAAATATAATCTACATATTTAGATGGAACCGTAATAATTATTCTACCTTTTGGATGTAAATATTTTGCTAAGATTTCTGGATATTTTTCTATTTGTTCGATGGGAATATGTTCTAAAACAGCCAGGAAAGTGATCGCATCGTATTTTTCATTTAACGGAAAATCGTCCGGAAAATAACCTGGAAATAACTGATAATTTTCTCTAGTTATTTTTTCAGTTAATACCGAATCAATACCAGCTCCTTTAATTTTTTTTGTTTTTAATAAAGACTCAAATAATTCGCCATTATGACAACCAACATCTAAAATAGCATCGCCAATAATATATTTTTTGGCTTGTCTGATGCGTTCATTTTGTAGTAAATAATCAATTTTTTTCATCTTTCAAACCTAAAATACTAAAGAAAAAACTAAATAAAATAACTTGTATACCTATTAAAATACAGGTGACAGAAGGAATAATAATACGCAAAGTATTTTTAACTTCTAAAGGACCAAAATTGCTTTCTGACCAAATTGAAAAGCCATAAATTCCTAAAACGATGCCTAAAATAGTTACTAAAAACCCTAATAGTAATCCTTTTTCTAAACTTAAATAGTTAAAAAAGGTATCATATCTATTACTTTTGGGTAACAATTTATTGGTTATGGCAAAAACTTTAGTTAACCCGTAAAATAATAAAAATTGAAGTCCAATTAAAAACATACCATGTGTGTAAAGCAAAGTATGAACATCAAACGTAATAGAATAAACATGAATAGGTTGAATAAACAAGGCAATTGAAAAAATCAATCCGAAAAACATCAGTAGCAAACTTGGAAATAAAAACAACCATTTCGGACTATATAAAAGTAAAAACCGCAAATGACGCCATCCATCACTCCAAGTATTTAAATGTGGTTTTCTGTTTCTACCGTCTTTATATAAAATTATTGGAACTTCGGTAATTTTTAAATTATTTAAATGGGCCTTTACAATCATTTCAGAGGCAAATTCCATTCCTGTTGTGCTAACATTTAATTTCTGATAGGCTACTTTTGTAATACCTCGTAAACCACAATGAAAATCACCAATATCCGATTTAAAAAAAAGTCTTCCTAAAAAAGATAACACCGGATTTCCTAAATATTTATGTAAAAAAGGCATGGCATTTTTTTGAATACCGCCTTTAAAACGGTTACCAATTACAAATTCAAAACCTTCATTATATTTATTTAAAAAAGGTAGCAGATTACTAAAATCATAACTATCATCCGCATCACCCATAATCATGAACTCTCCAGTTGCCGCTTCAAAACCACCTTGCAAGGCTGCTCCATAGCCCTTTTGACTTACAGAAATTAATCTTGCTCCTAAATTTAGTACAATCTCTTGCGAACCATCTGTACTGCCATTATCGGCAATGATAATTTCGCCATTCAGTTGGTGTTGGTGTAAAAAATTTTGAGCTTTAGTAATGCAGGATGCCAATGTTTGCGCTTCATTTAAACATGGCATAATTATGGAAATTGTTTTAGTCATCTATTTTTGTGAAAGCATTTTGCCATAAAAGTAACACTATTGTTACCAATATCCAATTATTATAAAATACATATCTACTTATTACGGGTTCGGCCAATCCAACAATTAAAAGGTTGCCTACGATGGCTAAAGTACTCATAAAAACAAACCCAAATTTAGGAGTAAATTTTGTTTGTATTATTTTGAGTGTGGCTAAGAGAAATAATAACAGAATTAGTAATAAATATTTGGCACTTCCAATCCCTTTTGTAATATTTTGAAAATACAATTTGAGGTATACTTGATAATTTTGTTGGATTAAGGGTAGCGTTATTTCTCGTGTCAATTTATCATTTAAAATCGTTTTTTCATTATTATTTTTTGCTGCTTTAAAAAATAAATCCCCTTTTTGACTTAGTGTTTCATTAGCAATTTTAGTGTAATTTTTATAATATGTATCGATATCATTTATGGTTAAATCAGTTTGGGTGGATAAGAGAATTTTTCTATTTTCTAATTCTGTATATATGTAAGAGAAATAGGCTTTTTGAGCTGGTGTTTTTAAGCAAGAAACATCCTCTTTTTTTGATATATAAAAAGGTAATGAAATAATTTGAATTCCAGTAAATGGCGTAGTTGTTGTATAGTTATGTTGTGTTTTATGAAAAATAATATCTGTGAAAATGGATAAAAATGGCAGTAAAAGTGTAATTAATACCAATTTTAAATTTTCCCATTGAAATAGTTTTATTTTATATTTTACTACAATAGTTAAAATAATTAATGGAACTAAAAATAAAAATTGACCTCGCACTTGAATCAAAATAAAAAGTCCCAAGAGGCTAACATAGAAATACTTTTTTTTATCTAACAAAAAACAAGTTAACAAAGTAGCAATTATTATCAAATATAAAGGATACGCAATTCCTTCTGAAATAATAAAATTGCCTATTTTTTGTTCGTATACTAAAGGAATTAAAAGAAAAATGTAAAGGATGTAAAGAAATAAATATTTTAATTCTAGTACTTTTTTTAAAGTATTAGTTAAATAAATAGCTGATGAAATAGTGAAAATTATTTGAAATACTTTCACAATATAAAGTTGATACGATCCAAAAATGGTAAATAATTTTAGAAATACGGGATAGCCCATGGAGCGATAAATATCCATATTTAAATAGCCTTCACTATCTGGAGCTAATAGAAATGGCTTTGAAACACAAAAAATAAAAACTAATAATGAGGTGCATATAAGTCCGAATTTATAGCCTTTTGAATTTAACTCTATTGATTTTGAAAGGAGTTTAGTCATAGTAAATTGGTATTCCAGGTTTTTAAATATTTCTCAGCTTGAGTAATATAATGATGTTCTTTTGTAATAAATTGAATAGCATTTTTACGTATTCGTTTTATTTCTGATGGGTTTTCTATTAAAAAGGAGAGTTGTTCCACTAAATAGTTCACATCTGGTAAAGCATTTATGGCCACTTCATTTTCATGTACTTGATAATGATTTAAAAATTCTGTTTCCGCTCCGGTTACTACTACTTTTCCTTTCGCCATAGCTTCTAAAGCATTAAAACCTTGGTCATAAGAATACACTTGATCCAGTAAAATATGTGCCTTTTCGAAATGTTTCTGATACTCAGAATAGGGAATGTCTTTAGTACAAATGATTTCTACAATATTTGGATATTTTTCTTGAAGTATCGCAAGAGCTTTTTCAAAATAAGGAATACCTTTCGTATAAGAATTTCCCGAATTGATACCTAAAAAAATAGTTATTTTATCCGAAATATCATTTTTAGACACAGAAATTTTATCTGTATTTATTGGATTAGCGATAAGGCCTAAATATTTTTCGTTTTCTAATAAAGGTGCTACATAATCTAAGTCAGACGCAAGTATACCACGAATGTTTTTATAAATAAAATGATGTATTTTTTGATGTGGTTTAGCTATAAAATCAAAAAAGTACTCATATTGTTTTTGAGCTTCAGGAATTCCCTCAAAATAAGCATTCATTACAGAATAACGATCTTTTTTTTGAAGCATGTGATTGACAGTAACAGAATCAATACCGCAACATAACAAGAAAATATTTTGGTTCTGTTTGAAGATGCGCTTCAGTAAAAATAATTCTAATTTTGAAGTGGTTTGTATCGGACTTTCGTTGATTAATTGTACCACATCGAAATGTTTCAATTGTTTTGAAATCCACCAAAACCGAATTCCGTGTTCTAGTAAAGCCAAATCAAATTTGAAAAGACGAAACCAAATTTGTCTCGGAATATTTCCTACTTTCGATTTGAAAAAGTGGGCTCGAATACTAATGTCTGCTGGGAAATTTTTAAATCCATCGCCATTATTCACCAAAACTACTTCATGACCTAAAGCCAAAAGTCCTTCTTTTAAGGAATTATGTAAGCGACTGAATTCGCCTATAAGTAGTATTTTCATTTTTTTGGACTACGGATTAACTGGAATCAAATATATATAAAAAAACCTATAAGTAGTTTCACTTATAGGTTTTCCATACTGATTTGTATTAAATTTACTTTTTAATATCGAAAGTAATCGCATTTTTTACTTTATCTTTCAAAATGGCAATATCAATAACTTCTTTCATCGTATCTACGTAGTGAAAAGTTAAGCCTGTTAAATAATCGGCTTTTATTTCTTCAATATCGCGTTTGTTTTCGCTGCACAATATGATTTCTTTAATATTGGCGCGTTTGGCAGCTAAGATTTTCTCTTTAATTCCGCCAACAGGTAATACTTTTCCACGTAAGGTAATTTCTCCTGTCATGGCAATGTTTTTCTTTATTCTACTTTGTGTAAAACTTGAAACCATTGAGGTTAACATGGCAATTCCAGCACTTGGTCCGTCTTTAGGAGTGGCACCTTCTGGTACGTGAATGTGAATGTTATATTGGTTTAAAACTTCTGGCTCAATATTCAATTGTAACGCATTCGCTTTGATATATTCTAAGGCTATAGTTACCGATTCTTTCATCACAGTTCCTAAATTTCCTGTCATGGTCATGGCACCTTTTCCTTTTGAAACTAACGATTCAATAAACAAAATATCTCCACCCACTGAGGTCCAAGCTAAACCTGTAACTACACCTGCGGTATCATTATTTTCGTATTTATCTCGTTCCATTCTTGGCGATTTTAATACGTTGATAATATCAGTATCTGTTAGTTTTTTATTGTATTCTTCTTCCATAGCTACTGATTTAGCAGCATATCGAACTATTTGAGCGATTTTTTTATCTAAACCACGAACTCCAGATTCACGTGTATATCCTGTAACGATTTTTTCTAATTGTTTCTTACCAATTTGTAAATCTTTTGAGGTTAAACCGTGCTCTTTTAGTTGTTTTGGTAATAAGAAGTTTTTCGCAATTTCAATTTTTTCTTCAATCGTATAGCCCGACATGTTTATGATTTCCATTCGGTCTCTTAAAGCAGGTTGGATGGTCGATAAACTGTTAGATGTAGCAATAAACATTACCTTAGAAAGGTCGTAACCTAATTCTAAGAAATTATCATGGAAATCACTATTTTGTTCCGGATCTAAAACTTCTAATAGGGCAGAAGAAGGATCGCCATTATGGCTAGAAGATAATTTATCAATTTCATCTAAAACGAAAACAGGATTAGAGGTTTTTGCTTTTTTTATCGATTGAATAATTCTTCCCGGCATGGCGCCAATATAGGTTTTTCTGTGTCCACGAATTTCTGCTTCGTCACGTAAACCACCTAATGAAATTCTAACATATTCTCTTCCTAAAGCTTCTGCAACGGATTTTCCAATAGAAGTTTTTCCTACTCCTGGAGGTCCGTATAAACACAAAATTGGCGATTTCATATCGTTACGAAGTTTCAAAACGGCTAAATGTTCAATAATGCGTTGTTTTACATCTTCTAAACCAAAATGATCACGGTCTAAAATTTGTTGTGCTTTTTTAAGATCGAATTTATCCGTTGTAAATTCATTCCATGGTAATTCTAAAAATAAATCTAAGTAATTACGTTGGATCCCGAAATCAGGTGAATTGGGATTCGTACGTTGTAATTTAGAAATTTCTTTTTCAAAATGTTCCTTAGTTTTGGCGTCCCATTTTTTAGCTTTTCCTTTTGTACGCATTTCTTCAATTTCTGCATCATGAGAAACACCACCCAATTCTTCCTGAATGGTTTTCATTTGTTGTTGCAAGAAATATTCACGCTGTTGTTGGTCTAAATCGAATCGAACTTTAGATTGGATATCGTTTTTCAATTCCAATTTTTGAAGTTCTAAATTCATATAACGTAGCGTTTCTAAAGCGCGTTGTTTTAAATCGACAATCGATAACAAGTTTTGTTTGTCTTCTACATTTAAATTCATGTTAGACGACACAAAATTGATTAAAAACGGATTGCTTTCAATATTTTTTATAGCAAAAGTGGCTTCCGAAGGGATGTTCGGACTTTCCTTAATAATTTCGATGGCTAATTCCTTAATCGATTCAATAATCGTAGCAAATTCTTCATCTTTTTTCTTAGGGCGAACTTCATTTACTTCTTTTATCGTAGCTTTGAAATAGGGATCTACTTGTGTAAATTGATCAATTTCAAAACGTTTCTTTCCTTGAAGTATAATGGTTGTATTTCCATCAGGCATTTTCAAAACACGCATAATTCGTGCTACTGTTCCGATATGATGGATTTGGTCTGAAGTTGGATCTTCATCATCCTCATTTTTCTGAGCGACTACACCAATAATTTTACCCGCTGCATTAGCGTCGTTAATTAATTTAATGGATTTATCTCTTCCAGCAGTGATCGGAATCACAACTCCTGGAAATAAAACGGTATTTCTTAAAGGTAAGATAGGTAAATCTGCAGGTAATTCTTCATTATTCATTTCTTCCTCATCTTCCGGAGTCATTAATGGAATTAATTCTGCTTCTGTATCTATTTCTTGCAGTGACAAATTGTCAAGCGCTAGTATTTTATGATTTGGCATAGTTATATTTAAGTCATTTTGTCATTAAAAAAAGAGTGTAAATTTAAGATAAATTGTTGTGATATGAAGAAGATCTCAATATATACAAGGATTTAGGTATAATTTACAATTGTAATAGTCAAGATGTATGCCATAAAAAAATTCCTTAAAATATTAATTTAATATTTTAAGGAATACTATTTGAATTTTAAACGAAATATTAAAACAAAGTATAATCAACTAATATGGATGTGCTTGTTCCACCTGCAAAAGTGGTTTCTGATTTTAATGGACCTACATTTTTAGCAAACCAATATTCTGTTGTTCCAGTTGTAGATGATCCTGATATTGTTGAAACTTGATCAATTTTTACTTTTATTACATTATTGAAAGTTTCCCCATTAACGGTTTCTGTAACATCTTTTGCTAAAATTGTACCCGTATAATTAGTAGTTTGTGCTATTGCAGGTATTCCTGTATACGTTGTAGTTTGATTATATGTTCCATTCCAAGTGGCTCCAACTGGAATATTATCTTTTAAAACAATAAATTCGAAACCTGTTTGAGTACCGGTTAATCCACCAAAATTTAATGAAGAATCTCCAGTTTTTAAGAAATAAGAACCATTTGATTTTCTAACATATGTATTTAAAGAAATATTACCAGTTGTTGTTGGATTAAATTTGTAATATGTTATTCCATTAATTACCTCTGTACCAATGATTTTATTTGGTGCTAAATTCGTACCGTTTTGTTGAAATGTCCAAGTATTGTTTATTGCTGTTGGATAATAATCACCTGTAGAAGTTCCTCCAGTTCCGTTATCGGGTAAATTATTTCCTAATAAACTCTGATCTAAAGGTTCATTTTCACATGAAATGAATGAAAGTGATGTAATAATTACAAAAATAGTAAGAAGGGTTTTAATTTTTTTCATTGTTTTAGCGTTTTTTTCTTCAAATATATAATTATTTCTGAACTTTAAGTGTTCTGTATAATAAGAAAACACCTGCTATAAAAAAAACTACTAAAAATAAAATGGCATTTCGCATACTTCCTGTAATTTGATCTATGAATCCATAAATTAGCATACCAATAACAATTCCGATTTTTTCGGCCACATCATAAAAGCTAAAAAAAGAAGTAGTGTCTTTAGTTTCCGGAATTAATTTCGAAAAAGTAGAGCGGGATAAAGATTGAATGCCACCCATTACCAAACCAACAATGGCAGCAACAGTATAAAATTGATATGGTTCGGTTACAAAATAAGCTCCAACACAAATAAATATCCAAATGGAATTAATACCAATTAAGGTTTTAATATTCCCAAATTTTGAAGCTACTTTTGAAGTAAGAATTGCACCTAAAACAGCTACTAGTTGAATAACTAGAATACTTGTTATTAGTCCTGATGTTTTCTGCTCAGGTGTTGCCCAATTTATTTCTTGTTCACCAAAATAAGTAGCTACTAACATTACCGTTTGAACCGCCATACTATAAATGAAAAACGCAAATAAGAATTTTTTCAAAACTATATCCTTAAAAAATAAAACTTGCACTTTCTTTAATTCTTTAAAACCATTAAAAAAGAGGGATAAATTTATAGGGTTGTTGTTTTTATTCCCTTTTGGTAAATAATAAAAGGTATATTGGCTAAATAGTATCCACCAAGCACCTGTGAACACGAATGAAAGTCGCATTGCATCTAGTGCAGCTTCTCCGTTTTTACTTAAAATAAAAACCAAGCAAATTAATAATAAAACTACACTTCCAACATAACCTAATGAAAATCCTTTAGCGCTTAATTGATCATGTTGTTCTGGAAAAGCAATGTCTGATAAATAAGAATTGTAATAAACTAAACTTCCCCAAAAACCAAGCAATCCAAAATAGAAACAAGCTATTCCAAATATTGTGTTTTCTTTTGTAAACCAGTATAAACCAATGCAAGAGAACGCACCTAAGTAGCAAAAAAACTGCATAAAACGTTTTTTGTTTCCTAAGTAATCAGCAATTCCCGATAAGATAGGCGATAAAATAGCTACAGATAAAAAGGCAAATGCCGTGACAAAACTGATTAATGCAGTGGCTTTTATTTCGGTTCCTAATAAAATAATATTTGGATGTTCTTTGGTGAATAAATACCCAAAATAAAGAGGGAATATAGAAGATGAAATTACAAGTGAATACACAGAATTTGCCCAATCATATGATGCCCAAGCGTTTAATAATTTACTAGTTCCTTTTTCTAACTGTTTCATGAAGTATATTTTATAAAAAAAAATCCCGATTAATATCGGGATTAAATATAAGATAATTTTTTAATTATTTGAAGGTTACACCAAATTTAGCTGCTTCTGCTTTTGCTTGAGGTAAAAGTGCTGTTAACTCATTAATTCTTGTTTGATTACTTGGGTGTGTACTTAATATTTCCGGTGGGGCTTGTCCGCCAGATTGCGCCGACATTCTTTCCCAAACTTTAACAGCATTAATTGGATCGTAACCAGCAATGGCCATTAACGTTAAACCAATCATATCCGCTTCACTTTCATGTGCTCTACTAAATGGAAGCATTCCTAATACTTGAGAACCTGCGCCATAGGCTTGCATGGCTAGTGCTTGAGTTTGTTCACTTTGCCCACTAACTGCTGCTTGTGCAACTCCACCAACTACTTGTTGTAGTACGCCAGCACTCATTCTTTGTTGTCCGTGATTGGCTAAAGCATGTGCTACTTCATGCCCCATAACTGCAGCAATTCCTGCATCATCTTTACAGATAGGTAAAATACCTGTATAAAATACTATTTTTCCACCTGGCATACACCAAGCATTTACTTCTTTACTGTCTACTAAATTGTATTCCCAGGCATAATCTTTTAAATAATCTGATTTACCTACAGCATTTAAATAACGTTCTGAAGCTGTTTTTATTTTTGTTCCAATAGTGGTAATACGTTTAGCATCTGCAGTACCTTTCAACACTTTATTTTCAGATAAAAACTGACCATACTGTTGGAAAGCAGATGGGAAAATTTGACTATTCGGTACAAAAGCCATGGTACTTTTTCCTGTGAATGGATTTTTCGCACAAGAAACTACTGTTATAGCTACTACAACAATTGATTTTAATACTGTTTTCATAATTCTAAATTTAGTAAACAAAGTTATTCTATTTTTTTGTTTTAATCAAAAAGGATTCCGAAAATATAAATGCTTATTTTTGTCAAAAATAAAATTATGTCTAAAAATAAATCTAAAGTTGATACACGTGTCCCAAAAATAATTGTACTAACGGGGCAAATTTTATATAGAATTTCACCTTATTTCGCTGAGAAATTTGCAAGAAATTTATTTGTTACTCCCATCAAACATAAAATTCCAAAGCGGGAATTTCAAATGGAATCCGAATCAATTCAAACCAAATTACTGGTTCCAGAAATTCAGAAAGAAATTGTAGTGTATTCGTATGGAAATTCGAATAAGAAAATACTTTTGGTGCATGGTTGGTCGGGTAGAGGTACACAATTGGTTAAAATTGCTGATGCTTTTTTAGAAAACGGGTATTCCATTATCAGTTTTGATGCTCCTGCACATGGGAAGTCAGGTACAAAAACCACTTTAATGCTAGAGTTTATCGAATCTATTTTAGAAGTGGAAAAAAAGTATGGGCCATTTGAATTTGCGGTTGGACATTCTTTGGGTGGTATGTCTATTTTAAATGCAGTAAAAAAAGGATTACAAGTTAAGAAAGCTGTGGTAATTGGTAGTGGAAATAGCGTAGTAAATATTGTAAATACTTTCGTTGAAAAGATAGGTTTACCTAGTAAAGTTGCTGTTTTAATGAGAAAAAGTTTTGAGAAAAAATATCAATTTGATATGGAAAGTTTTTCAGCTTATGTAGCTGCGAAAGAAGTTAAAATTCCAGTCTTAGTGATGCATGATTCGGATGATGAAGATATTCCAGTTTCAGAAGCCCATCATTTGGCATCGAATCTTGTTGATCATGAATTGTTTATAACGAAGCAATTAGGGCATAGAAAAATTCTAGGTGATGCACATGTGATCCAGAAAATTGTTGAATTCTTACTGATAAAAAAATAAAGTCAGATTAGTTTAAACAGATTATTAAATTTATTTTTGCAAAAAACTTTTTATAATGACACAACACATTTCTAATTTAGAACAATTTACACAACAAGTTCGAAGAGACATCTTAAGGATGGTTCACGCAGTTAATTCAGGTCACCCTGGTGGATCTTTAGGTTGCGCGGAGTTTTTAGTTACCCTTTATCAACATGTAATGAAGAGAAACGAAGGCTTTGACATGAACGGGATTAATGAAGATCTTTTCTTTTTATCAAACGGACATATTTCTCCTGTATTTTACAGTGTTTTAGCCAGAAGCGGTTATTTTTCAGTTTCGGAATTAGCTACTTTCCGTAAATTAAATACTCGTTTACAAGGTCACCCAACTACTCACGAAGGTTTAGAAGGGATCCGAATGGCTTCTGGTTCTTTAGGTCAAGGTTTATCTGTAGCGATAGGTGCAGCGCAAGCTAAAAAATTAAATAACGATACGAATTTAGTTTATGTTTTAACTGGTGATGGCGAATTACAAGAAGGTCAAAACTGGG
>CAZULO010000018.1:0-26767 GCA_964621245.1 uncultured Flavobacterium sp. | reverse complement strand
AAAAGACTTCCGATTAAACGCAACGATTGGTCAAAAAAATAATGTTGTACAACGGTTTGCGGCTTGGCGAAGGTGGCGATTTTACCACTGAACTTTCATACGAAGCACGCACTTCAAATTTACGAAAAACTGTCATACGAAGCACTGAACCGCCACTTTTGCCAAACCGCTGTTATCAGCTGCCCTTCTGTCCGCCCGAGGTAGTGTCCGTTGGGTTTTGCAGGCTCTGTCTGCGGTGAACGGGTGCGGTGGCTTGCACTTTCTTTTGCTTTTGTAGCGTTTGCCTGTGTGTTGTGGCAAAAGCAAATGTGAGTGCAAATGCGTTGGCTGTATATGCAGTCGGTTTGGGTTTTGCAGATTGGTCACCATTTTTATCCTTTATAGTTCATCAGTCGCAAACTTGTCAAAATTACTATAAGCGTTACTCCAACATCTGCCGCAATGGCGAAAACTAAATTGCTGTAACCGATGAATGCAAGTATTATGAATATCAATTTTACTGCTATTGCTCCGATGGTGTTTAATTTTATCCTTCGCAAAGTTTTTTTACTTAATCGTATTAAAAACGGAATTAGAGAAAGTTTGTCGTTCATCAATGCAATGTTTGCGGTTTCTATTGCCGTGTCGCTTCCTGCTGCTCCCATTGCTATGCCAACGGTGCTTTGTGCTAATGCAGGTGCATCATTGATGCCATCACCTACCATTGCTACAAATTTATATTGCTGCAAAAGTTCCTTTATTTTTTTGGCTTTGTTTTCGGGTAACATATTACCGAATATTTTTTTGATGCCTACTTGCTGTGCTACATAGTTTGCTGCTTTTTCACTGTCGCCTGTAAGCATTACAGGTTCTATGTTCATTGCTTCTATTTCTTTTAATGCTGCTGCACTGTCGGGTTTTATTTCGTCCATCAAACCTATAATTCCAGCTACTCCATCACCAAAACTAACGACTACACTTGTTTTGCCTTGTGATGAAAGTTGCTCAACAATTTTTTCAGTTTCTTTGTCAGTGTGCTGATGTTCTTTTATAAAATCAAGTTTGCCAACATAAATTGTTTCGTCCTCACATACCAAACATTTTGCTGTTGCTCCTTTGCCCATTACGCTTTTAAACGCTTCGGTTTTGTGTGGTTCAAATCCTTCTTTTTTGCTTGCGTCAACTATGGCTTGTGCCAAAGGATGCTCTGAAAATATTTCTGCTCCTGCGGTGCAAGCCAAAAGTTCTTCACGACTTGTTCCGTTCAATGGAAAAATATTTGAAACAATCGGGTTGCCAAAAGTGATTGTTCGTGTTTTGTCTAAGGCAATGGCTTTGATGTTTGCTAATGCTTCAATGTATTTACCACCTTTTACCAAAGCTCCTTTTGCTGATGCGTTGCCAATTGCTGCATAGATTGCAACTGGTGTAGATATAACCAATGCACAAGGACAAGCAATAACCAAAAGTGTAATTGCCTGTTGTAACCAATGGTTAAAATCTAATTGCATTGCAAATACTGGAATTACAAAAACTAAAATTGCCATTGCAATAATGGAAGGTGTGTAATACTTTGAAAATTGCTGAATGAATTTTTGTGTTTCGGATTTGTATGCCGATGCTTCAAATGTGAGGCGAATGATTTTTGAAAATGTGGTATCAACCGAAAGTTTTGTTGTTTCTATTTCTATAAAACCGTTTTTGTTTAGCGTTCCTGCAAAAAGATTGTCGCCTGTGTATTTGTCTTTGGGTATGGGTTCGCCTGTAATTGCAGCTTCGTCAACGGTGGTTTCGCCTGAAACTATTTTTCCGTCAAGTGGTATCATTTCACCTGCTTTTACCTGTATAATTGTTCCGACTGCAATTTTATCAATAGCTACATTTGCATTTTCTGTTTTTACAAATGCTGTCTTTGGTGCTTTGCTCACCAATTCATCTAATGCGGATTTTGAATTTTCAATTCCAATATTTTCTAAGCGTTCGCCTAACACATACAACACTATTACTACTGCTGCTTCGGGATATTCGCTCAAATAAAATGCTCCGATAACTGCAATTGTCATTAGTAGATTGATGCTACTGAATTTGAATTTGAAAATTGCTTTTACTCCGTTCCATAAAACATTGTAACCAATGCCTAAAATGAAAATGGCGAAAACATAAGGTGCATAAGGCATAGGTATGTGTATGCCGATGATGGATAAAACTTCTAAGGCAACTACTATTGTAATTGCCGAAAGAAGAAATAGAAATTTTTTATCGTGGAATGGTAATTTCATTGCATTAAAAATTAAAAGTAAGTTGAAAATCCGAATTGAATTACACCCATATTAGAAGGTGGATTACCTAAAAAATCTGTCTGCTGTTGATAACGATAATTAAAACGTAACACAGTTGTCCCAACTGGTCTAAAAGCAATACTCGGAACAATAGCCCAAATATGATCGGAAATATTACCTCCAGTTTCTTTAAATTTTCCTTGATTGTAGTCCGCATATTCAAGCCGAACACCCAGATTAAGTTTGGCGTTTTCCCAACTGAGAATTTTTTTTTGTAAAACTGTTCCGATAATATCAATGTAGCCTCCAAACTGTTGTGTGCCGTATTGTTGTGTGTAGGTGTCTGGGACATCAATAAAAACTTTTGTAAATTCACCTGTAAAGGTTAATCGGTTTTTTAAAGCGGAAGTATTAAAATCCACAGCAACAACACTTGCACTTCTTTTGTTGTCAAGTATCAGCCCATCTTCTTTCCACTTATTGTAAACGCCTGTCATATAAGAAAACCCTAATTCTCCAATCTTTCTGTTTCGTAGAGCAATTTTTCCAGTAAACATTGGTAGTCCGCTATTGCTTTCTTCAAACTTTTCAGGATTTTTCTTTCCTGCTGCAAGCGATGTTCTTCCGTCTGCATTGGAAATAATTTTGTCATCAAAGCCATTGGTTATGTATGTCTCATAGCCTACAATCCAGCTATTCGCATAATATTTTCCGTGTAGTCCAAAACCAGTATTTGCAAGTGTTGAAGGAATAATTGTTGTTGCAGAAATTGGTCGATCAATAAAATCCCATCTTGGGCCATCGTGATTTTGATTGAACGCTCCGATAGGATTCATAATTATTCCTCCTCTTAAATTGAGCAATGGATGAAATTCTATATCCATTGCTGCAAATTCAATATTTATTTCTTTTGTACCGTCTTCAAATTCCAATTCTGAAAGGAATTTTATTTTTTTAGCAATAGTAGAGGAAAAGAATAATGTGAAACGTCTTGCCTGAAAAGAAAATCCATCTGAAACACCGTCAGTATTAGCATACTGTGTATTTGCTTCAAGATAACCTCCAATGGCAATGGGTAACTTACCAGATGTTAAAAATGGACGGTTATAAGCTGCATCCATATTTAATAATTGTTTTGAAGTATCGGTTGGTATACGCTCAATAAGTTTTATTGTATCAGTTTGTGCAAGACTATTGTTTAATGAAAATATTAAAAGAATAAATGCAAGATTAATTTTAGATATGTATATATATGTTTTCATTAGCAATAGTAATTTTAAAAGATTGTAAATTTTGTTCAGCAGGAGGATTTTGAACGATACCTGTGTTAGAGAATTCGCTTCCATGGCAGGGACAAACAAGAAAACTACCTTGTGGTTGCAACTCACAACCCTTATGGGTACATTGCATTAGCAAAGCGGAGTATTCTGTTTCACTGATTTTATATATACAAATGGGAAAGCTGTATTTTTCTAATTTAACTAAAACAAATTTTCTTTCCTTGATTTGATTTTTCTCGTTTTTTAAAAACTCTGTTTTTTTAATTAGAATTTTGTTTTCTTCTGAAGTGGTTTGAGCAAAATAATTTGTGCTTGCACAACTTTGGAGCAAAGTCACTAATGTCGTTCCTCCAATACATACAAAGCCACAAGTTTTAATAAATTCTTTCCTGTCCATTGTTTATAGTAATTTTAAGAATTTGATTAAAGCATCCTTGTCTGCTTGTGAAAGATTTTGATATTGCGTTTTGCTGTTGGTTGCTTCGCCACCGTGCATTAATATGGCTTCTTCAATGCTTTTTGCTCTGCCATCGTGCATTAAAAAATATTGTCCGCCTTGTGAATTGGGCGAAAGTCCCAAACCCCAAAGCGGTGGCGTTCTCCATTCATACGTTTTTGCGTTGCCTTCGGTGTAGCCATCATCAAGCCCCGAACCCATATCGTGCAATAATAAATCGGTGTAAGGATGAAATGTTTTGTATGAAAGCGGGGCAATGGGCGAATAGCTTGTCGTTAAAGTCGGTTTATGGCAACCTGCACAATTGATTTGATTGAAAATATTTTTGCCCTGAATTACTTGTGCATCATTTTGATTTCGCTGTATAGGGGCTTTCAGTGTTTGCAGGTAAAACACCACGTTGTGAATGGTTTGTGTTGAAACTTCGGGGTCAATCTCCAGTCCGCTGTAAACATCAACAGGATTAAAGAGCGAAGTAATTCCCATATCCTGATTGTAAGCATTTACAGTTTGCTGTAATAAATCATAAACGCTTGCTTTTTTTCCGAAACGCCCGATGTATTTCCCGTTTTGCGAAACAGCATTTTGATGTATTGCAACAAAAACAGGGACATCAATCCAGTTCGGCACACCTGAAATGCCGTCTCCGTCCGCATCATTCGGGTCAGCCATTGCCAAAATATCCGCATCGGAAACAAAGGTCAGAAAACCTAAACCTGTTACGGCAGGGGGAGTAAATTTAGAAAAGGTAGCTCCGGCAGGAATTTGTTCAGGAGTAAATCCGGGCAAAGCCCTGTTTTGTAATTGAGGTCCGCCCAAATGTAAAAACTGATTGCCTGTTTCATCTGTCTGCCCGAAGCGGGTCAGGGTTGTAAAAGGATGTCCTTTGCCGTCCCCTGCGTGGCAGCTTCCGCAACTGTTAGCCACGAAAATAGACCCAAGCCCTGTTTGGGCTGTAAAAACCTCATCGTTAAATGCTATATCGCCTTTTAAGAATTGGGCAGATTGTTGATTGCTCAAACCTTCCAAAGTCCCGTCCAAAATTTCATATTCGGCAGGTTCGGGCGGCAATATCTTTTCGCACGAAACCATAATTGCCACCATCAGGCAAATGGTTGAAAGGATGTATAGTTGTTTCTTATTCATCTTGGACACTATATTAGTTTGATGCGACAAATATAATAAGTTAGATTAGACTAACATATTTATTCTAAAAATATTTTTCTATAAGTAAGAGGCTGTTAACTTTAATTTTTATTTTTGTCTTATGAACTCATTGGCGGAAGAAAATTACCTGAAGGCATTGCTTAACCTTTCTAATGACAAAGGGGAAGTAAATGTGAATGAACTGTCCAAGCTGTTAGAGATAAAAATGCCTACTGTTACCAGTATGATGAAAAGGCTTTCATCAAAAAAATTAGTGCATTATGAAAGCTACAAACCTCTGCGGCTAACTGAGAAAGGAAAAAAGGAAGCTGCGGCAATTATCCGTAAGCACCGCCTTACGGAAATGTTTCTTGTTGAGAAAATGGGCTTTGGTTGGGAACAGGTTCACGATATAGCCGAACAAATAGAACATATCCAGTCGCCCGAATTTTTTGCAAAAATGGATGAACTGCTTGGCTTCCCGAAATTAGACCCTCATGGTTCGCCTATTCCCGACAAAAACGGTAAAATGGTTTGGAAAGAATACAGCAAGTTGAGTGAGTGTAAAGCAGGGGACACTATAAAGTTGTCTGCGGTAATCAATACGTCTGCCGAGTTTTTGAAATTTTTAAACAGTCGTGAATTGAGTTTAGGATTAAAACTGAAAATAAAATCAGTTGAGCCGTTTGACAATACAATGGTCGTAAGCTACGGCAAACGCTTGTCGGAAACATTAAGTCATACGGTTTGTGAAAGGCTGTTGGTAGAGAAAGTGTAAAGGATTAGCTTATCAACTTTTATCTACTAATTCTTAAGCACTTAAAATTTAACCATCATCTATATACAATTGCCATTGAAATATTTTATCATTGAACGGTATTTTCATTGTTTTGAATGTGTTTTAATAATAGATATTAAATCTTCTGGAATTTCCATTGGTTGCAAAGGCGGAACATTTGCTCCGCCTGTATTTCCAACGGGTATGTTTCCGACAAATGATTTTACACCACCGACTAAAAGGCGGGGAATTTGCCCGATGATTTCTTTTGTGTTTTTGGTTTTGATACCGAACAGTAACATTTTCCAGTGAACGTAGGAATGAGCAAAGGGGTAAGGTTGCCCAAGTATGTGTGCTCTTTCTAAGTGCCGCCAACTTTGTTGCAAATGCCCCTTGATATAGGCATTTGCAGCTTCACTTATTTCTTTCTCAAAATAAGGTTTTAATGCCAAAGGCATTGAAGTGCTGAATTTCATTGCTCTAAATTTTAATGTGCGTGCGCTTCGCCTTTATTATTCATTTTAGCCAGTATGAAAAATGCTCCGTTCACTACTACTTTGCTGTTGGCAGGAATTTCTTTGAGTAAAGTAATTTCGCTGTAACCTATATCTGTTGTGCCTTTACGGATGGGTATTTTTTCAAATGTCGTTCCTTCTTCGGAGTGCTCGGGTTCTTCTTTTTCGCTGTGCTGGTGTCCATGTTCATCGTGCTTGTGTTCTGCTGTTTCGGTTTTGCTGTGATGTTCTTCTTCTGCGTGGGCATCAGTAACAATAAAAATATAGTCCTGTCCTTCGTGGTTTACAATGGCATTGGTAGGCACTGCATCAACGGTGGCGTTTTCTAAACTTACTAATGCGGTAATGCTCATTCCATCAATCAAACCTTGTTTGTTGCCTTTTACCATTGCATGAACGGCTACGGCTTTGGTGTTTTGCTCAAAGGTGTTGCTGATGGCGTAAACATCTGCATCATATTCTTTGCCCGGATTATTGGTTAGTGTGAAATGAATAGTTTGTCCAACCCTGACTTTCGCTAAATCCTTTTCATACACATACAAATCCAAATGCAGTTGGCTGTTGTCCACTATTTCAGCAATGGGGTTGTTAGCATCAACATAGCTACCAATGTTTACCATGATATTGCTTACAGCTCCACTTATTGGACTTGTAATATTTATGGTTGATCTAATATTTTCGCTTGTTAGAGAAGTTGCGTTAATACCTATGAGTTCTAACTGCTTTTGTAAACTTGCTTTTCGTGCTTTTAAGGTTTTAAGTTCAGCATCTGCTGACTGCAAATTTTTCAATGCTCCTGCATTGCCTTGTTGTAATTCTTTTTGGCGGGTAAATTCCAATTGTGCCAAGTCTGCTTTTGAGGAAACAGAAATATATTCTTCCTGCATGGTAATGAAAGAATTGTTGGCAATTGTTGCAATGGTTTGTCCTTTGCTCACGGTGTTACCTGTTTGCACTAATATGTTTTGGATAACGCCACCCATTAAGGCTGTTGCATTTGCCTTATTGTTGTTGGGAACTTTGAGTAATCCATTCGCTTTGAGTGAAGCGGTTAATTGCTTTTTTTCAATATTACCCAACTCAATTTTTATGGATTTCATTTGCTCGGCTGTAAGCATTGCCGTGTTGGTGTTTTCGTGTTCATCGTGGTGTTCGGTTTCCTTTGCCGGTGTTTCTGTTTTATTGCTGTTGCAGGATGCAAATGCTATTGCAAGTGCTGCTATGAAGATTATATTTTTCATCGTCTGAAATTTTATTTGTTGATTAAGAAATTGATGTTGATAATGGATTGATTGATTTGGTTAACCGATTGAAGATAACTTAACTGCACATCGGTAGCGGTTTGCAATGCCTGTAAATATTCTATATAACCAATGTCGCCACTATTGAAACCAACTTTTGCCGTGCTGATAATTATTTCGGCATTTGGTAAAGCAGTTGATTTGTAATAATTGTATTGCGACAAATTCTGATGGTATTGCTGAAAAGCATTTTGCAATTGGTTTTGTAAAATTAGTTTTCCGTTGTCGGCTTCTTTCTGCAATGCTTGCTGTTTATAGTCAAGCGATTTTATTTTTGAAGCGTTGCTGAAAAAAGTAATCGGAATACTTATACCTACATTAAAACCCTGAAACCGTTTGCTGCCGTCAAAAAAAACATCTGTTCCGTTTACTGTTTGGGTTCCGATTAAAGACTGGTTGAAATAGCCCACATTAAAATCGGGAAGAGCAGAGGCGATTTCAACTTTCTTGTTTTGCTCTGCAATTACGGCTTGCTGATACAATACTTTAAGCGATGGATTATTTGCAATTAGAGTTGTGTCAAACGAACTGCTTAACCCAAGCGGTTGCCAATTTTCATTTACTGTTATTGTAAATTCTTCGCTTGTGTTCATTAGTGTTTTCAGCGAATTGTAAGCCGTTACAAACTCGGTTTCGTTTTGTTTGAGTAAAAGTGAAAGTTGTCCACGCTTGGTTTCGGCTGTGGTTTTCTCCAACAAATTTGTTTCGCCCGTTTTGTATCGCAACGCTGCGGCACTTACAAAATCGTTATACAAACTGTCTAAAGATTGTAATTGCTTTTTGGTGGTTTGCAAATACTGCAACTGATAAAACCAGTATTGCACCTGTGCTTTTATTTCGCTTGATGTGGCTTGCTGCTGCAATTCACTTCTTTGCAATTCGGCTTTATACAAACCTGATTTTGCAGTGTAATAAGTAGGGAACGGAATACTTTGTGAAACCTGAAATGCCTTATCCTGATTGATGCTGTTGTATTGCCCAAACTGAAAATTGACATTTGTTTTAGGCAATTCAAACACCGATTTTTTCAACGTGGTAGATGATTGCACATTGAGTTGTTGCGATTGGATTTCTAAGTTGTTTTTCAATGCGGTGCTGATTGCATCTTCAACAGAAATGGTTTTTGCCGTTGGTGTTTGAGCATTGGTAACATTGAATGAAAGCAAGGAAAAAACTAAAATGGCTGTTGTAGAAACTTTACTTCTGTGTTTCCTGATTTTGGAAAACATCACATACAGTAAAGGCAAAACAAAGAGGGTTAAGAAAGTTGCGGTGATAAGTCCGCCTATAACAACGGTTGCTAAAGGTTTCTGCACTTCTGCTCCTGCACCGTGTGATAGTGCCATAGGCAAAAATCCAAGTGATGCAACGGTGGCGGTCATTAATACGGGTCGTAAACGGATTTTAGTTCCTTCTTTAATTCGCTGAGTAATGTCGATCATTCCGTCCTTTTCCAATTGGTTAAAAGTTCCAATCAGCACAATGCCATTTAATACTGCTACACCGAACAAGGCAATAAAACCGATACCTGCCGAAATACTGAAAGGCATATCACGAATTAGCAAAGCGAAAACACCGCCTATGGCACTCATTGGGATTGCGGTGTAAATAAGTGTTGCTTGTTTTACTGAATTGAATGTGAAATACAGCAACATAAAAATAAGAGCTAAGGCAACAGGCAAAGCAATCATCAGGCGTTTACTTGCTGCTTGCAGGTTTTCAAATGTGCCTCCGTAAGTGTAATAATATCCTTCGGGCAATTTCACTTTTTCGTTTAGTTCTTTTTGAATATCGGTAACAACACTTTCTACATCTCTGCCTTTGATATTAAAACCTACCACAATTCTGCGTTTACCATCTTCACGGCTTATTTGTGCAGGACCCAATTCCATTTTTATTTCGGCAACTTGCGATAATGGAATTTGTGTTCCGTTTGTAGTTGGGATATACAAATGTCTTACATCGTCTATGTTATTGCGGTGTGTGCTGTCGAGGCGAACCACCAATTCAAATTTGCGTTCGTTTTCATATACAACTCCTGCACCTCCACCAGCAAAGGCAGTGCTTACAATGTGGTTAATGTCTTCAATGTTTAACCCGTAATTGGCAATTTGTGAACGGTTGTATTTTATTACAATTTGTGGAAGTCCTGCTACTCGTTCAACACTTGGTTCGGTTGCACCGTCCACACTTTGCACTACCGCATTTACTTTATTGGCATAGCTTAAAAGTGTGTCCATATTTTCACCAAAAATTTTAACGGCTACATCTTGGCGAATGCCTGTCATTAGTTCGTTAAATCTCATTTGTATAGGTTGGTTTTTTTCAAAGAAAACCCCAGGTATTGTGTTTAGTTTTTCCTCAAATTCTTCTGCCAGTTCATCATACGAAACATCACGTTTCCAATCTTTTTGAGGCTTTAGAATTATCATCATATCGGTGGCTTCGGGTGGCATTGGGTCGGTGGGAACTTCGGCTGCTCCTGTTTTTCCAACTACCATTTTTACCTCGTCAAATTCTTTGATTAGTCTTGATGCTTGCATGGAGGTTTCTAAACTTTGAGATAATGATGTGCCTTGTGGTAATATGCAGTGAAAAGCAAAATCGCCTTCCTGTAAGGTTGGGATAAATTCACCACCCATTCTTGAAAACAGAAAAACAGAAACCACAAATACGGCAACGGTTACACCTACAATTATTTTTTTGAAACGGATGGCTTTTTCTAATAATGGTGCATAAATGCGTTGGAAAAAATTCATCATTCTATCACTCAATGTTTGCTTGTGCGAAATGTTTTTGGGTAAAAACGCTGCACACATCATTGGAATATAGGTAAGTGATAAAATCAATGCCCCGAAAATGGCAAAACCAACGGTTTGAGCCATTGGGCCAAACATTTTGCCTTCAATGCCGATAAGGGTAAGTATAGGAATGTAAACAATAAGGATAATTATTTCTCCAAATGCTGCACTGCTTCTGATTTTAGAGGCAGATTGAAAAACTTCCTCGTCCATTTCTTGCTGTGTTAGTTTGCCAATCGCTTTTCGCATTCCTAAGTGGTGCAAAGTGGCTTCTACTATAATTACTGCACCGTCCACAATTAAACCAAAGTCAATTGCTCCCAAACTCATTAGGTTTGCACTTACGCCAAATACATTCATTAAACCCAATGCAAAAAGCATTGATAAAGGAATAGCAGAGGCAACAATTAAACCTGCCCGAAGATTTCCAAGAAATAAAACCAATACGAAAATTACTATTAAGGCTCCTTCAATTAAGTTTTTCTCTACTGTGCTGATTGCACGGTTTACCAAATCGGTTCTGTCTAAATATGGTTCTATTACTACATCCTTGGGCAATGATTTTTGAATGGTTGCCATTTTATCTTTTACGCGGCTTACCACATCGGCACTGTTTGCCCCTTTCAGCATCATTACAACACCACCTACTGCATCTACTTCACCGTTGTAAGTCATAGCACCATAACGTACGGCACTACCCAAATGTACTTCGGCAACATCTTTAATAAGTATAGGAATGCCGTTTGGATTTGTTTTTACAACTATGTTTTTGATGTCGTCAAACGAACCAATCAAACCCACACCACGAATGAAATAGGCGTTTGGTTTTTTGTCTATGTATGCCCCGCCTGTGTTTTCGTTGTTTTTTTCTAAGGCGGTAAAAATTTCGGGAATGGTTATTCCCATTGCAATAAGTCGGTCGGGATTTACGGCAACTTCGTATTGTTTGAGTTGTCCGCCAAAGCTGTTCACTTCTGCTATTCCTGCCGTTCCGTAAAGTTGTCGGGCAACAATCCAGTCTTGCATTGTCCGTAAGTCCATAGCCGTGTATTTGCTTTCGCTTCCTTTCTTTGGGTGAATAATGTATTGATATACTTCTCCCAAACCTGTGCTAACAGGTGCTAATTCGGGTGTGCCAACACCTTTTGGGATTTTGCTTTCGGCTTCTTTAAGCCGTTCGTTTATGAGTTGTCGGGCAAAGTAGATGTCCACTTTGTCGTCAAACACAACGGTAATTACCGAAAGTCCGAAACGGGAAATGCTTCGCAATTCCTCCAAGTCGGGAAGGTTGGCAATGCTTTGTTCTATTGGGTAAGTTACCAACTGTTCAACTTCTTGTCCTGCAAGGGTTGGGCAAACCGTAATGATTTGCACTTGGTTGTTGGTAATGTCGGGAACTGCATCTATTGCCAGTTTAGTTGCACTCCACACTCCCCATACAATGAGTGCAAGTGTCATCAATGCGATGATGAATTTATTCTTTATGCTGAACGCAATTATTTTGTCTAACATTTTTTTAATCAGTTTAATGAATGAATACACGATTACTTGCGGTGCGTAAGCACTGCAAGTAGTTTTGTTTTGTTCTGCGTTAGCAGAACATCAATAATTCATTAACTGATTTTTGGCGGTTGCCAAATGGAAAAGATAACTTCGGAAACAAATGAAGATTGATAAATAGCAATCTTTTGTGAAGATGTCGGGAAATTAAACCCTAAGTCGGTTTGAAAATGTGTAAAACCGCAAGTTTGTCCGCAACAAGCACACATACAAAA
This sequence comes from uncultured Flavobacterium sp., assembly GCA_964621245.1. GTDB lineage: Bacteria > Bacteroidota > Bacteroidia > Flavobacteriales > Flavobacteriaceae > Flavobacterium. The sequence continues at coordinate 14,456 of CAZULO010000018.1, read as the reverse complement.
TGGTGAGCAATTCTCGGTGTCTTGGTCGTGGTCGGAATGGTCGGTAGTTGAGAAAGTTGTCTGTTCATTGCTCATATATTTACAGTCGTTAGTGTCGCTGCATGGCATAACAGCCAGAGCCAACAAGTAAAAACTGAATATAAGTGTAAAAACTTTCACGGGGCAAATGTAGGTAAAAATACTGTCAGTTTAGCACAATGCTGTCGGGTGGCAGTGGTGCGGTAGGGCAAAATAAAATGTGCTGCAAAAGTGGGTCGGCTTGTGGGTGGCTTTGCAGCTCTTTTTATTTTGCGAAGGGATAGCCAAACGGCTTTGCCGAAAATTGCATTGTCTGTCGGGTTTTGTCTGTCGGTTAATGGTTGCACGGTCAGTTTGTTAGGGTTGCTGATAACGGGTTGGGGCTTGGCGCAGTAGGGGAGTTATGGAAACGCAAACTGTCAAGCCGTTAAAAATTTTGATTAAAAGTAAAAAATATAATTGAACCGATATGCCCCTATTGCGCCAAACCCCTGTTATATGCCGTTTTTCTTTCTGCTGTTAGTGTCATTCATTTGCTTTTTATCGTTCTCTTAATACTCGTTCAAGTGTCATACAGAAAATGTCAGCGTTGTTTGGAATTTGAAGTGTCGGGCTTTTACCAGTTTCTTTGTCAATTTCAACACCGTCTGAGTATGGTGTCAAGTTTAAAATTTTGTCAATGCGAATGTTTGAATTTTTTTTGTTACCTGTAAATATAATTCGTTTGTTTGTTAGGTAAATACTCCCGTTGTCAATTAGTGTCATTTGGTCAATGCTATAACTTCTCGGTTTATATGAGCCTGAACGCAAATAAAAACCTTTTGCTACTCTAAAACTTGTAGAGTAACCACTATAAGAAACTCGTTGTCTTACGCTTCGCAATTCATACCAGTTTACGTTACGGATTTGCAGGTAGCAGACTTCTGACTTTTGAATAACAATGTCGGGTTCAATTGTCTGAAGTGGTAAATTCTCCAATGCCCAATAAAGTTTGAGTTTATGAAGTTGTTGTTTTGTTTGTTCGTTAAGTTGAACATTTACATTTAGGCTTGATGCAATAGCTTGCATTTCTCTTTCTTCGTCAGGTGAAAGTCGTTGGTCTTTTATAATGCCTTCAACATAATTTTGAATAAATGCAGTTCTTGTTTCAGATGAGATTTTTTCAGCAAGTTGTTTAGGTAGTTTTAAATCTGTTTCAAGTTTATTTAAAAAATCTTCTTCTGATTTTGTAAGTCTTCCGTCTGAAACTGCTTCTTCAAATGATTTTTTGTAAACAATAGCACCTATTTTACTATGTAAATTCGATATGGTTGTATCATCAAGTCCAAGCAATAATTTCAGATGTTTAAGGTCTTCTAATTCTTCATTGCTCAATGACTTGTCAGCAAGGCAATGATTTAAAAAAGTGGCGTAAAATTCTTCAAGATTTAGCTTAAATTCTTGTTCTAATGAAATGCCGTATCTCGTTTCTATTTCTGAAATTTCGCTTGGCGAAATTTGTTTTATTGGTTTTGAAGCCAATAAATTATTGAGTTCAATAACAGCGTTTTCTTCTGGCTGTTGTTTAAATATATTTTGAAGAAAACTTGTTTCTACTAAAATCGCTTTTTGGAAAATCGTTTGGCTCATAATTATTCGTATTTTCTGTATTCTTCGTATTCAGGGACATTCCAATTACAAACGCCACCGTGACCTGAACAAGTACCTCTGCCGTCTGAATATGAAGTAGAACCATCACAACATTGTCTATGATAACCTGTAATTCGTTTTTTAATTGGGTTTATTTTGTCGTGCAACTTTATTGCTTCTGAATTTCCTGCTTGCACTAAAGGTTTTAAGTCCGTTACTGCTTCTTGAATTTTACCTGTCTTACTGTAACAAATAGCTCTGTTGTATAACAAGTCTGAATTACTGCTGTCTTGTGCTATTAAATTATTGAGTTCGGGTAAAGCGTTTTGATACTTTCCAGCTTTTACAAGGTCAAAAGTTTTAATTGTAGAAATTGCAATTTTCTCTTTTGAAATTTGGTCTTTGTCTGCTTGTGTAGATGCAAATGCTAAAGCAAAGCCAAGTTGTTTTGTTGCCTCGTCTATTTTGTGGTCCTGTTTAAGTTTGCTGACTAACTGAATGTGATAATTCAAACTGTCTTTGCGTTCAAGTTCTTTCTTATCAGCTTCTTCTTTTTGTTTAGCTTCTTGTTCTTCTTTTTGTTTTAACTGTAATGCTTCGTTTTTGTCAATGCTGTTGTAATGATTTGTCAAAGGCATAGCACTAATAAAAATTGCAGCAACTAAAATAGATTTCACTTTAGTTGTCAAACGAAAACGCAATTTTCTTTCAATCCAACGATGTCCTGGTGGAAGAAGTATTAAGCCTAACAATCCGAATACAAGTGTCTGCAAGGGATGGCTTATGGAAACTAAAGCACCGATTAAAAAGAAAACACCAAAAATCCAACCCAAAACTGTCAGCAGTTGATTTGGTTGTCGAGGCTCATAAATATCCCCCTTGAAATAGTCCCGAAGAACTTTCGATTTGTCAGGGATAAGGTTTGGAACGTATCTCATTTGTCTAAATTTATTACTGTCTATATTATACTGTCGCCTTAAAATGGCATATAACGGGTTGGGGCTTGGCGCAGTAGGGGAGTTATGAAACCCGAAACTGTCTAGCCGTTGAAAATTTGATTAAAAATAAAAAATATAATTGAACCGTTATGCCTCTATTGCGCCAAACCCCTGTTGGCAGTAGTTATTTCTTTTTAATTTTACCAACTAATTCTCCAAACTTTTTTAACTCGACTGAAGGGAAATCAGTAATTATCAGTGAAGAATCACTTAGCATAATTCGGTTATATATTCCGCTATGAGAAGGAAAATCTTCACTAGTCATTTTGTTTTTACTTAGCTCGTTAATGCTTTGAATTATTAATTTGTTTTCTGCTTCACTAATTTTTATACGCCTAATTGATTTGGTAATTATTGCCTCACTTACATTATCACAGTTTTTAGTCCTTTCTGAATAGTCGGCTAAGAGAGGGCCATTAAAATTATCTCGGTATAATATTAATTGCTTTTCGTTGCCACCCCATTCTCCACATTTGTCGTCCACTGATAAAAACTCTAGCTTATTTACATGGTTTATGTAAAGTAAAGTCTCTTGTTTGTTTTCAGTTTCACACGAACTGATCAAAACAAAGATTCCAATTAAGCTAAACATTCCTCTCATAGGTAGGTCGAATAATTACTGCCAACGGGTTGGGGCTTGGCGCAGTAGGGGATTTATGAAAACGCAAACTGTCTAGCCGTTGATAATTTGTTAAAAGTAAAAAATAAAATTGAACCGTTAAACCCCTATTGCGCCAAACCCCTGTTAGCCGTAGTTAGATTATTAATTTTCCGTTTTCGTCCCAAGCTTTAAAAGTTTTATTTTTGTTATCCCTAATAAAGTTGACTTTACCGTTTTCATGATAACATTTGTAAAATACTTCTACACCATTATTATATTCTCCCTCGCATTTTAGATTTTTGTTTCCATAATAAACATAAAACTTTCCATTAATTATTCCGTTAATAATTTCTTCGTAATGGGATATTTTACCATCATTAAAGTAGCAAATGATTTTACCATTGTATGGGATTTTATCCTTGAATAATATATTTTTTTTAAATTCTCCTTTAAAAATAATATTACCATTTTCATTGAAATACTCTACCGTACTCTCATTTGGACCCAAATTATCAAATTTTTCTGAATAGTTACCATTTGAATAATAATAGTAAGTGTAATTATTTTCTTTTGATTTATATTTTGGATTTCCGTTTTTCCAGTATTCCGTTATTTCATTATTATCATTGTCATTTATCTGTTTTAGTTTTCCATTTGGTTGATATTCAATACTTTTGCCTATTTGACGTCCAAATATATATTCCCTCGTCCATTTATATTTTCCATTTTCGTACCAGTCTATATACTTATCGTGACATTGATTGTTTTTTATTTTGCCATAAAATTTCTTTTTGCCAGACTTGTAAAATGAAATTATTAGATATTCGGTACTATCACTTATAAACCTTAAAGATTCTATTTTATTGTCTTTGTAAAATGTAGTGTCAATATTAATGTATTCACTTTTTGTGATTTTAAGTGTTTCTATTTCTTTTTCTACAATTGATTTTTTCTCACAGGAATTTAGAAAAAAAAACATCAATAAACTGTTGATTATTATGTATCTCATAGTCTTTATTTATTATGCAGAGGACTAATTACGGCTAACGTTTTGGGGCTTGGCGCAGTAGGGGAGTTATGAAACCCGAAACTGTCTAGCCGTTAAAAATTTGATTAAAAGTAAAAAATATAATTGAACCGTTATGCCCCTATTGAGCCAAACCCCTGTTAGCAACAGGCTTTTTTACAAGTTTCCATATTTTTCCTCATAAATTTTAAAGCTTTCATTTGCTAATTTTACTTGATTTAGGAAAATTTGTATTAGTTCATTTTTGTCTAAACTATAATCAATTCTATTATGAAGATTTATTTTAAGTTCAGCTAGGATTTCCCTGAAAACATTATCTGTTCCATCTTGCAAGTAATAATTTGAAATTAGACATATATCTTGTTTGACAAATTGAATCCATACTTTATTTGATCCCTTTGACAATGAATACTTATATACTCTAGTACCACCCCAATTAAACAAACCGCTTTTAGTTAACTCAATATTTGGCGATAATTCAGGTTTGATTTTATCAAGCTCTTTACCTATTGCATTTAGTTTGTTTAAAACCTCATTTTCAATAGATTTATATTCATTTACCAATGTAGTAACTTCTTGTTCGTTACCGTTAATAATTTCTCTTAATTCTTTTGACATATTAATTGTGTTTTTGCCTAGAAACTTTATTTCAAGATATTTTTTAAATTCTTTAAGGAAATAAGAAACGTTATCCGCCTCACATATTGAAAGCCATTTATTAATTAATGGTATTATATGTTGTTTATATCCTATTATTCTTAATTTATTTTCTGTGATTAGCTTATTCTTTAATTCGCTTTTAATACTTATTTCGTCAGGTTCCGTTCCGTATGGATTAAGATAGAATAGAACATATTTACCATTTGATTTCTTCTCAAGATAATTTGAGTAATCTTTCAATTGGTTAGTTTGGTCATTAGCCCAAATTTTATTTTCAATTGCAATAGTAATATTGTTCAATTTGATGTAAACATCAATTCTTCTGTTATTCAAAATTACTTTCTCACAAACATTTTCAATTTGTTTAATATCTCTTTTAGGTTCATATAAACTTGACAGAAATTCTTTGAGAAAAATATCGGCTTGTCCGTGATTTTGGTGAACATCTAAGAAATAAGCTAACACTTGACTAATTTTATTCTCGTCTATTGAAAAAAATTGAAATAAAGTAAAATCAAAAGCAAGTTGTTTGTTATACGCATCTTTAAATTTTTGATGAGCTTCAATTCTTGATTTTACAACGTTTAAAATATTTTCTATGTCTTTATATTCTTGTTTCATACGTTGTTTTGAGTAAGCTTGTTGCTAACGGTTTGCAGCTACACGCAGGCAGGGATTTTTAGCACTAAACTTCATACGAAGAACTGAACTTTAAATTTAGCACTTTCCTGTCATACGAAGCACGAAACCCCTGCTTGCTTGTAGGTGCTGTTATAGCCAGTGGTTCTTGTCGTCTGTCCTTGTAAACCATTGTGATTGTTGAGATTCAGTGTCAGTGTCATTGTCTGTTGGGTTGTGCGTTGCGTTTTTTATTTTTTTGAAGGGTCGGTAAATTTTTTAAAACAATTTTGTCTTGCGTTGGCTTTGCAAGCTCTTTGACAAAGCTTTGGTCTGCGTGTTGGCTTTGTGGGGCTTTGGCAATGTGCTTGCAAATTGGGTAGCAATTAATAATTTAATGTCAGTCCAACTCCAAATCCCATATCGCTATCGTAGTGTGTTCTAATCCCCATATTTCTATTTATGATATAACGCAAGTCAACCATAAATTCTTTGTCTGTATTTACCATAAAACCAGCTCTTATTCTTTTCGTAATCGGTATATCTTCTCGCATTAAAGAAAGTCGAACAATTCCATCGTGATACACTTCTGCCTGAAAATTCACCAACATTGGAAGCGTGTACATAAACCCTAAACTTACAGCAGTTCTGTTGTCTTTTTTATTTACTTGTCCGAATAAATTTTCTTCTTGTTCATCAATTCCCATTTTTCTGTAACGCCAATCAAAACCAATAAACGGCATCAGCCATTGCATTTTTCCAATGTATCGTCCTATATGTGTTTCGGTTTCATAGCCGTGCATATCATTGTAGCCTAAACGCCATTCTGAACCTATGCTCCAACGAGTGTTTTGTAACATTGCCATTCCATCGTTTCCGTTGGTAGCAAAATCGTTGTCTGCCATAAAATGAAATTTACGGTCGTCTGCAAATAGTTTACGTTGAGCCAATTTAGGATTTGTTATTAAAGGATTTGGAGCTTGATTTTCATAAGTTAATACTCTGCCCATACCACTCATCATATGGTAGAGAATATGACAGTGAAAAAACCAATCGCCTTCTACATTGGCGTTAAATTCCAAAGTATCGGTTTCCATTGGCATAATGTCCACAACATTTTTTAATGGTGCATTGTCGCCCTGACCATTGAGTAAACGAAAATCGTGTCCGTGCAAGTGCATTGGATGTCGCATCATAGAGTTGTTATATAAAACGATACGAACATTTTCACCTTTTTTGATTAGAATTTTATCAGTTTCAGATATTACTCTATTATCTAAACTCCAAACATAGCGGTTCATATTTCCTGTTAGTGTAAATTTTAACTCTTTTACGGGTGCATCTTTTGGAAGTGAAGTATTGTTGGGTGATTTCAACATTGCATAGTTTAACGTAACAATATCTGCCAAAGCATTGGCGTTGTATCGGTTTGGGTCGTTATCACTTTGTTTTGGTTTGCTGTCTCCAGTAATTTCCGGATACATTACCACATTCATATCCATTTGATTTAGGCTCATATTCATTCCCATATCGTCCAAATCGCCATTCATTTTCATCATATCATTCATCATCTTCATTCCTTCAAAATACTTCAATCTTGGTTGTGATGATTTCAGTTGTTTTATGCCGTTGCCAATGTATAATGATGCTGAATTGGTTCTGTCTTCGGTGGTTACCAAAAATTCAAAAGCCGTATTTTCGGCAGGAATAGTTACAATAATATCGTAGGTTTCAGAAACCGCAATAATCAATCTATCTACTTCAACTGGCTCAACATCATTTCCATCGTTTGCAACCACTGTAATTTTACCACCTGCATAAGTAAGCCAAAAGTAAGATGAAGCACCACCGTTTGAAATTCTTAAACGCACTTTGTCGCCTGCCTTTAATTCCTTTCCGTCAATTATTGAAAGGTCGGTAATGTGTTTGCCATTCATCAATATTTTTTCGTAATACACATCGCTTACATCCATTGCCAACATTCGTTTCCATTCGTTTTTGAGTTTAGTTTTGAAATGCCGTGCTTTAATGGCTTCTGCATAACTTTGAACTGCATTTTTTTTCAATGCTGGGTAATCGTTGGCATTATGCAACATTCTGTGAATGTTTTCAGGTTTTAAGTCTGTCCATTCGCTTAATACAATGGGAACGGTAGGTAAATCATCAATGCCCTTTCGAAATGTTTTATCATCAGATTTTTTGAGCATTATAAAATTGCCATACATTCCTATTTGTTCTTGCAAACCCGAATGACTGTGATACCAATGTGTGCCATTTTGAATAATTGGAAAACGGTAAACGTGTGTAGTATTTGGCTTGATTGGCATTTGCGTCAAGTTAGGAACGCCATCTTCTTTGTTGGGTAAAAACAAGCCGTGCCAATGCAAAGATGTTTCTTCTTTAAGCAAATTATGAACATAAATTTCTGCTGTGTCGCCTTCTGTAAAAACGAGCGTTGGCATAGGTATTTGACCATTTACAGCTATAGCTCTTTTGGTTTTTCCTGTAAAATTTACCAACGTGTCTTTTACATAAAGGTCGTAGCGAACTGTTTTTTGTGCTGATATATTGTTACTGACCAATAGGAAGAGTACTATCGGCAGCAATTTTTTTGAAAGAATGTTTTGTACAACCATTTTAAAATTATCATATGTTGAGTTTAGGAAATAGTGCAACCGTTTTCGATTACGCCAAATTGGAGTTTATTTAATGGTTTCTACTGTTTTGCCACAAGTAAGCATTTGCGAACCATAGTAAGGGTTTTTTACAGCATTTTCTTTACTCAGCCAATTTGCTCCTTTACCATCGTTATACATTGGACAATTTTGGTAGTATATAGAATAATCTTGTTTGCTGACTTTGAGCAAATCATAAAAGTTTGCTGACAAATCCATAAAAGCAATACGTTGTTTTTCTATGCTTGCAGTAACTGTAATTTTTTCAGTATTTGATTTTAAACTACTCAACACTTTCATCCAAACAGCGTGTTCTTCTGATGAGAGTTTTTCCATTTTTACCGAATTGCTATTTGCGAGTAAGTCTTTAGCTATTGTTGAAGCTAATTTACCGTCTGATTTTACCAAAGCATCTTTTAAAGCAAAGTAATTTTCGAAAATAGTTTTTAATTGATTTACTTCTTGCTTCGTTTCAACTACGTTTTCTTGATTATGCATTGAGTGGTCTTCAATAACTGCGGTTGAAACGATTGCCGTTTTGTTTACCCTTTCGTATTGGCAACATCCAGCAAGTTTACTATACACATCATCAGGAGCGAGGAATTTGTCGCTATCATAACCTGCCAATGCAATGCGTTTCAAAATTTCATCTTGATTTGTTTTGGTGCTGTCGTATGTTATTGTTGCCATTTTAGTGCCTTTGATCCAGTCTACCGTAGCAATTTTCTTTAAATTTCCTGCTGCTTCAATGTTCTTTTCACACATTTCACAGTTGCCATAAATTTTCACGCTCTCGGTTTTTGCATTCTTTATTTGAGCGTTGCAAGAGGAGAATGAAAACAGTAATAAAGTTACCGCTGATATTTTTAAAATTAAGTTCATATCTATTTTTTTATTGGGTTAATATTTCAATTTTAAATCCTGCTTCCTGTACCTTTTGGATTACATCTTCTTCGGTAATTCCTTCGGAATGCACAGAAAGAATTTTGTCTCTATTTGTAGTGTCCACATCCCAATGGCAAATTCCGTCTGCATCATTTAGAAATGGAGTTACCTTTTCCACACATCCACTACAGTTGATGTTGGTTTTGAATTTTAATGTTTTATCGTTCGTTTTCATTTTAATGTTTGTTTAAATTATATACTGCAAATTTCGATAGCATTCAAACTAAATACATTACTGTATTTTTGAATTGATTTGTAACATTTACGTCTGCTTATTTTTTATACTTCAACCACAGACTATTACTTACTACACTTAAACTGCTCAATGCCATTGCCGCACCTGCAATCATCGGGTTGAGTAAGAAACCGTTAAACGGGTATAAAATCCCTGCTGCAATTGGAATACCAATCAAATTGTAAATAAATGCCCAAAACAGGTTTTGTTTAATGGTGCGAACTGTTGATTTTGATAAATGAATTGCTTCGGGAATTTTTGTAAGGTCTGATGAAATGATAGTCATTTTAGCTACATCCATTGCAATGTCGCTTCCTTTGCCCATTGCTATACTCACGTCTGCTTGTGCCAATGCTGTGCTGTCATTGATACCATCGCCAACCATCGCTATAACCTTTCCTTGTTGCTGCAATTGTTTAACGAATGCAGCTTTATGTTCAGGCAGTACTTCTGCTTTGTAATGTTTGATACCAACTTTTTCTGAAACAGCTTTGGCTGTCATTTCATTGTCGCCTGTGAGCATATAAACTTCAATGCCTGATAGCTGTAATTCTTCAATTGCCTTTTTAGAAGTTGCTTTAATCTGGTCAGCTATTGCTAATATGGCTATTGTTTTTTTCGTATTGGCAAACCAAATTACTGTTTTGGCTTCATTGCCCCATTGATTGGCTTTTTGAGCAACCGCATTTTCAATCAAAATTTCATTTTCTTGTATCAGTCTTTTGTTTCCAATGAAATAAGTTATACCGTCAATCTCAGCTTTTGCTCCTTTTCCTGTGATACTTTCAAATTGAGTTATTGAAACGGTATTCTGATTTTTTAAATGAGAAACAACCGCATCTGCCAATGGGTGTTCAGATTGTTTTTCAATGCTGAATAGTATTTGTTTTAATATCGGGGTTTCTTCAGTCCAAAAATCATTCGTTACAACAGGTTTACCTTCTGTGATGGTTCCTGTTTTATCGAGTATTACAGCATTTACCTTTTTTGCTAACTCAAGACTTTCTGCATCTTTAATTAAGATTCCTTTTTCAGCTCCTTTGCCCACACCAACCATAATTGCAGTCGGAGTAGCTAAACCTAAAGCACAAGGACAGGCAATAACCAATACGGTAATAAGAGCTAACAATCCCTGAGTAAAGCCATTGTCTCCGCCAAAGATGTTCCATACTATAAATGAAGCAACGGCAATTACAATTACAATGGGCACGAAAATTCCTGCAATTTTATCCACCAATTTTTGGACAGGAGCTTTACTGCCTTGTGCGTCTTGCACCATTTTGATAATGTGTGCAAGCATAGTTTCACTGCCTACTTTATCGGCTTTAAATTGGAAGCTACCTTTTTGATTAATAGTTCCCGCAAATACTTTGTCGTTTTCATTTTTCAACACAGGAACAGGCTCACCGCTCAACATACTTTCGTCAACAAAAGAGTTTCCGTTAATTACTATTCCATCTACCGCAATTTGCTCGCCTGGTTTTACCACAATTGTATTACCTATTTCAACTTGCTCAATGGGGATTTCCATTTGATAACCACCATCCTGTACAATCGTTACTGTTTTTGGCTGTAAACCCATCAATTTCTTTATTGCAGATGAAGTATTTCCTTTGGCTTTTTCTTCCAATAGTTTACCCAATAATATAAAGCCAATGATAACAGATGCAGCTTCAAAATAAACGTGAGCGTGTAATCCCCTTTCGTGCCAAAATTCAGGAAACAGTGTGTTGAAAACACTGAAAATGTAAGCAACACCTGTGCTTAATGCCACCAAAGTATCCATATTGGCAGATCGATGTTTGGCTTGTTTCCAAGCATTGATGTAAAAATCTCTCCCTAACCAAAATAAAACTGGGGTACTTAAAAACCACATTATTTCATTCGCAAAGGGCATATTCATAAAAAACATTCCGATTACTACTACAGGAATGGATAGTATCAACGCCCAATAGGTTTTCTTTTTGAGAGTTTTAAAGTTTTCTTTCTGAATATGCTCAATGGTCTCATCACCAGAAGGACTTTCATCAATTAACAAATCGTAACCAATACTTTGAACAACTTTTCTCAAATGCTCTACTTGTATCAAACTCGGTATAAATTCTACTGAGACCTTTGCATTTGCATAATTCACGCTTGCATTCACAACTCCTGCCTGAGATTTAAGCATACTCTCCACACTAATCGCACAAGAAGCACACGTCATTTGTAATACAGGGAATGATTTCTTTACGGTAGTTACTCCATAACCCAAATCTCGAATAGTTTTTACAGCTTCTGAAACTGTTTCCCGATTTTGAGTTTCAATGATTGCTTCCTTATTGTTGAGTTCCACTCGGTGTGATTCAACACCATTAAGTTTTGCCAATCCATTGTCCACAATTAAAGCACAGTGTTCACTTTCAACGCCTTCAAGTGGTATCCTAAATTCATTATTATTTGTTGCCATACCTTTTTTATTTAATTACAAGGCAAAGGTGGCAACATTACATTTCTTACCCGTTACCTGATTTTGGATTGTATTTGTAACATTTACACTTCGTCTAGTGGTTTGCGCTTTATTTCCTTGATATTCTTAAAGTGAGTAGGGGTAAGTCCTGTAACTTTTTTAAACTGATTGCTCAAATATCCAACACTCGAATAATTCATTTGATAAGCAATTTCGCTTAATGATAATTCGTCATAAACCAAAAGTTCTTTCACCTTCTCAATTTTTTGAGCAATGAAATATTTTTCAATAGTCGTTCCTTCAACTTCGGAAAACAGATTTGATAAGTAAGTATAGTCGTGATGAAGTTTACTGCTCAAATAGTCAGATAAATTCGATTTTAATTCGCTGTTGTTTTGGTGTATAATTTCAATAATGGAAGACTTAATTTGTCCGATTAGGCGACTTTTTTTGTCATCAATCAATTCAAATCCAAACGTTTTTAGATGATCGTCAAGGTTAGTTTTCTCAATTTCAGTCAAGTCGTTTTTGAGTTCAACTTCACCTAAACTAATATTCAAAGTTTGAAAACATAGTTTCTCTAATTCATTTTTCACTACCATTATGCAGCGATTACAAACCATATTTTTAATATAAATTTTCATATGCTAATGTTTATGTCGTGCGATGGCAAAAAAGTGGCTCTTTTGGTTTTGCGAAGGGTCGGTTTGTGTGTCGGGGCAAAACCAAATGTGCCGCTTGTGCGGCTGCCTAAAATTGTTTTTAAAAAATGCGGGGCGGCAAAAAAAAATAAAAAAACATTGGGGCGGCTTGAGTGTCGGATTACTCGCTGTCCCGTTTCAATATGGTCTGTATGTTTTTGGTCACCTGTCAAAATGGTTTGTTTTTGTTTTAATGTTTAAATTTTGGTCGGTCTATCGTCTTTGGAACGGTCGTCCTACCATTGGCTATAACGTTTTGCAAATAGACGTAGGCGGGGTTTACGAAGCATCCTCTGTCTAAACGCACAAACGTTTTTTAAAGATACAATGTTTATTAGCGAGGTGCAAAATAAAAACGCGTTAGCGACCACTTTTCAGCACCGAGCGATGACTGTTTTCTCCCGCTTACGTTTATTTGCTGTTATGTTAAGTGCAACCTACTTAGTTTATTGTTTCTAAAAGGATAGTCTTACATGTAAAGATTTACCATGGAAAAATATGGATATAAATCACACGGGATAACTTGTAATTTTTACGTCCACAAAGTACCATAACAGCAATTACACTAACGGACATCCAAAATGTAGATAAATTCGGAAAAAGAAAATACACGAATAAAAAAGTAGCTATTCCTTGAAAAATTGCTAACCCATAACTTATATACATTGCTCCTAAAAAATATCCGGGCTCTCTATCGTAACGATAGTCGCATTTTTGACAAACATCATTCATGACTGGCAAATTTAATAAACTCACATTTTGTTTAAAAACATATCCTTTAGTGCATTTAGGACATTTTTCATTGAAAACATTGAGAATAAAATTTCTCTTTTTTAGGCTATTTTTCATATATCAAAAATAATTAATGAAAATTTAATTTATATATAATATCACTCCAATAATGGTACTATTAAGACATTTATGTATTTTTGATTATGAAGAATAAGCTGCCAATATATAGCATCGACAAATTTGAACTTTCAAATAATGAAGGAGATTTTTATACTAATTATTTAAATAAGCATGTTAAAAATCATCATTTTACTAATTTCCCTCATAAACATGATTTTTTTCTAGTTATTCTATTTACTCAAGGTAAAGGGAAACACGAAGTAGATTTTGAAACATTCAAAATTGAAAAGGGAGCATTATTTGTATTAAAACCGGGTCAAATGCATTATTGGGAATTATCTGATGATGTTGATGGATTTGTCTTTTTTCATTCAAAAGAATTCTTTGACAAGGGGTTTGTTTCATTAAGTATTAGAGATTTTTACTTTTATAATTCTTTTCAAGGAACACCATATTTTAAACTAAAAGAAAATCAACTAAACAAAATCAATTTTGTAATGAATGAATTAGTTGCCGAATACGTAAGTAATGATTTTTTTAAATGGCAAAAAATTCATGCATTAATCGTATTAGTTTATGTTGAAATTTCAAGAGAAAAAAACCCTTTCAGAAATATTAAACACCAAATTTATTTGACAAAACTCAGACAGTTTGAAGATTTAATCGAAGAGAATTTTAAAAGTGAAAAATTAGTCAAAGAGTATGCGTTCAAATTAAACATTACAGAAAAACACTTAAATAGAGTTGTAAAAAGTTGTATTGGAAAAACGAGTACGCAGTTAATAGGTGAAAGAATTATACTTGAAGCAAAAAGAATGTTAATTTATTCGAAGTTAAATATCACGCAAATAGGTGAAGAATTAGGTTATTTTGACAATTCTTATTTTGTAAGATTTTTCAAAAAGAATGTCGGTATCACTCCACATGCATTTTTAATTAAATACAAAGATCTAAATTAATGTCTTTTGTATTGTCGCTGGTTGCATTGAACATAACGTTTTGCGGCTTGGCGAAGGTGGCGATTTTTACCACAAATGTTGATGCGGAG
>CAZULO010000017.1:24966-27546 GCA_964621245.1 uncultured Flavobacterium sp. | reverse complement strand
GCTGTAAAAGTGGCTATTTGCTATGGTTGGATCGATTCGACAGTACGCAAAATTGATGAACATAGTAGAAAACAAACTTTCACACCTAGAAAAGATAAAAGTGTTTGGAGCAAAGTCAATAAAAAGTATATTGAAGAATTAATGGCCCATAATTTAATGCATGAAAAAGGCTTACGAAAAATTGAAATTGCCAAACAAAATGGTTCTTGGGAAAGTTTAGATGCCGTTGAAAATTTAGAAATACCGGAAGATTTACAAATCGAATTTAATAAAAACAAAATCGCATTTGAAAACTATTCCAACTTCAGTAAAAGTTATAAAAAAAGTTATTTGTATTGGATGAATCAAGCGAAAAGAGACGAAACCAGACAAAATAGAATTTCTGAAATTATTTCGCTTTGCGAGAAAAATATAAAATCGAGATCATGAATCTTAAACCCACGTTAGCCAATGCATTAGTTCAAATTGTTCCGTTAAAATTAGCTGATTTTGATGAATTATTTGCCATTGCTTCAGACAAATTACTTTGGGAACAACATCCTGAAAATGAAAAATATAAAACAAAAATCTTTCAATGTATTTTTAAAAACACTAATACTTCAAAAAGTAACTTTAAAACCGATTAAACCTTTTCTTAAATTTAATGTCTAATATATAAATCAAAAAAAAATCCTATGAAAAATGCAAAACTTTATTTTATAACGCTACTAGCGTTAGTATTTCAATCTTGCTCGGAGCAAGCAGACCAAATAGTGGATAATGTAGATAGTGATATGGTGGCTGCCAATTCAACTGCTGATTTTACAAGTGAACTAGATTTTAATACTGGAATTGATATCGCCAATTCTAACGCTAGTTTTTCAAACAGATCGGCTTTAGATATTACGGTGGTTCCCGCTTGTGCCACAATTACTGTAAACAATACTACACCTGGTGTTTTTCCAAAAATTTTCACTGTAAATTTCAGTTCAGGTTGTAATCAAAACGGAATTTCTCGTTCGGGAAAATTAACCATTACACTTTCAGATTATGTGATGAACAATGGTTCAACCATGACAATTGAAAGAGACAATTATTTTGTAAATTCAAAAAAAATTGAAGGAACCGTTGTATACACTAATGAAACTTCATCCGCTACAATTCCACAATGGACTAGAACAATAACTAACGGTAAAATTACCTTGCAAAATGGGGATGTATTTACCCATTCTGGCACAAGAACCGTGAGACAAACTGCTGGAGTAGCTACTGCAACATTAGGGGATAACACATACGAAATTATTTCAGGTATGCATACTGTAAACCGACCAAACGGAACAACTTTAACCTCAACTGTAGTACAACCTTTAATTAAAAAATTTGCTTGTAATTATATTTCTAAAGGTCAAATCGATTTAGAAGGCACAGTTTTAAATGGTATTTTAGATTATGGAAATGATGAATGTGATAATTTTGCCAC
This sequence comes from uncultured Flavobacterium sp., assembly GCA_964621245.1. Classification (GTDB taxonomy): domain Bacteria; phylum Bacteroidota; class Bacteroidia; order Flavobacteriales; family Flavobacteriaceae; genus Flavobacterium. The sequence goes on along the minus strand of CAZULO010000017.1, from coordinate 26,087 downwards.
CTATACGCATACTCCAAATGGTCAAGTTTATTATCTGAATTTATAAAATCTAAAACAAATTTAAAAAGCCATTTGTAATCAAACTACAAATGGCTTTTTATTTAATTTCCAATAACGGTTCCGCCTTCTTCTTTTTTCTCTTCTTTCAAGATATTTTGATCCAATTTTGCTGCTTTGTTTTTGGTGGGCAACTTGTAGTTTAAGGTAAATCCAAATTTTCTTGTATCATTTTTACTGTAAGATAACAAAGGTTCATTTACAGGTCTGAAGTAACTTCTATTCATATTAAAAATATCGTCACCAAAGATAGTTAGTGTCAATTGGTCCTTTAAAAACTTTTTACTAAACGTAACATCAACATAATTATTAAAGGGTTTATCTGCTACATAATAGAAATAATTTCCACCAGAAGTTATAGTACCAAATTCTGTAATAAATTTAATGCCTTTTGGTAAAACAATTTGCGACATTAAGTTGAAATTCCAAAATCCTTTCGTTTCTAAATTCGGAATTTGATGTAGTTGATATCCCGTGTACAAATACAGAAAATTAATTTTATCTGGATTAAAATCAAATTTCATAGTTTCTTTTAAGCCCTTTGTAAAAAGCATATATGGTAAGGGTAACGCAAAATTGAAGTTATGTATTTTTACTTCAGAAACATTAAAATTACTACTTTCTACTGTAGCCCCATTTAAACGTACTAGCTGTACCACTTGATTTTTAGCACTGCTTAAATTATAACCGATATAAGCATAATCAAAAGCACTAATCTTGACTTCAAAATTATCAAAAATGGTAGGTTGTAAATTTGGATTTCCTACCGTATTTATATTTTGATTTTGATAAGTGGTATTATTTGGATTTAAAGCTGATGTAGAAGGAAGCGTTATTTTCTTATTATAATTCAAATTTAAAAAAATTTGTGGCGATACATTATATTGAACTGTTGCATTAGGAAACCATCGAAATTGATCGAAAGGAATTAAAGCTGTAGTAGGTGTTTTTCCTGAAATTTGATATTTTTCAGCTCGTGAACCTAAAATAAAATCGAATTTATTGTATTTCGCTTGAAATTCTAAATAGGTGGAAGCTGTTACCCGTTCATATTCTAAATTAGT
>CAZULO010000017.1:3666-24866 GCA_964621245.1 uncultured Flavobacterium sp. | reverse complement strand
TGTCTGGTGTTATGCGATTTTCCTGAATCGAAAGTAGTAAATCCTAAACCAAACCCATCTATTTCACTATTGCTATTTCCTTTATTGATATCATAATTCAAGAGTAATCTGTCTTTTTTTAAGTCAAAAGTAATCCCAGATTTTAAAAACTGAGATCTATTGATCCGATCACTATTTGTTTTGGACAAAATCGTTTGATTACTTGTATTTAAAAACTCAGACCAAAACGCATTTTCTCTATAATTTTGTCCGAAATTTAATTGCCATCCAAAATACTTGTTTTTCGCATTAAGTAACACACTATTATATGATCTAAATCTTGTTTTCTCATAAGAATTAAATGAAGAACTATTGGTATAGGTTGCACTCAAATACTTTTTAGCGTTTTTATTGGTGATAATATTCAGAATTGCCCCACCAGATGTTGCAGGAAATTCGGCACCAGGTTGCGTAATCACTTCTATGCGCTCCACAGAATTAGCGGGCATTCCTTCTAAAAAAGAATTCAATTCATTACTCGAAATATTTAAAGGTCTTCCATCTAAAAATACAGCTAATTGTTTTCCTTGATACATCATTCCAGCCACATCAGAAGAAATTAAACCAGGTAATTGCTTAATGGTTTCCATCAAAGTTCCCGCATTCAAATTGGGCTGATCTGCAATATTAAAAATGGTTCGATCGGGTTTTTGCTCTATCGCTTTTTTCTGTTTGACGATTTTAACTTCTTCAATTTGAGTTTCTTTGGGTGCTTCTTCTTTTTTTACTTTAGTAGTATCTTGAGCTTGTCCAAAAGAGGCAAAAAACAATGTAAATAAGAAACCTTGAACTAATTTTTTCATAAATATTTAAATAAAACCAACATTTGATTCACTTTGTTAGTACTAAAACTCTTAAAAAAGTTACACTAAAGTTTCAGGTAAAATAAGTATCTTTAAGCTTTGTATTTCAGCACAATTAAATTCTATTGAAATGAATCTATCCATTGAAACTCCAGCCTTATTATTTTCAGCAACTTCGTTAATTTTATTAGCGTACACAAATCGGTTTTTAACCATTGCTCAAATTGTCAGAAATCTAAAGAAAAACTACGATCAAGACCATAACAAATCCATTTTAATTGAAATCAAAAATTTAAACCAACGGATTACCTTAATTCGCTACATGCAACTTTTTGGTGTTTTATGTTTATTTTTATCCGTTTTTGCCATGTTTTTGCTTTTTCTAAGCTATGAAACGGCTGGAATTTATGTGTTTGGATTCAGTTTGTTATCCTTATTGATTTCGTTGGGCATCTCTTTTTGGGAAATTAGTATTTCAGTAAATGCATTACGTATTCATTTAAAAGATTTAATGGAAGAAAATTAAATCCCAATTAAACCCTTCTTGTTTTTTAATGTCTTATTAGAAACTTAAATGAATTGTTATGAAAAATTTAATTCCTTTTTTAAGCTTGTTCTTTATGAGCTTGACTTATTCTTTTTCTAAGTCCAACCAAGATTCTATTTCAAATAACGCTGATAATTTTAGTCTAGAAGCGGCTTTAGCGATGTTTAAGCAGGCCAATTCACTTGAAGAATTTGAGAAACTAATTAATACAGAAAATAATGCTGTTCATAATTTAGATTTAAATAATGATGAGAATATAGATTACATTTCAATTCAAACTTTAAAAGAGGCTGATACACATGTTGTTGTTTTACAAGTTTGGTTGAATGACACTGAAAAACAAGACATTGCTACCATCGGTATCGAAAAAATAAGCCCAGAAGAAGCACAACTTCAAATTATAGGTGATGAAACAATTTTTGGCGAAGAAGCTATCGTAGAACCTTTTGAAACCTCAGAAACTTTAGAAAAAAGTAAAGGTCCTTCTTACCCAGAAATTTCCATAAACCGTATAATTGTTAATGTTTGGTATTGGCCTTGTGTAAGATGGATTTATGCGCCAAATTATGTAAGATACACATCGCCATTTCGTTGGAGAATGTATCCAAATTGGTGGAAACCATGGCGACCAGTTCAAGTTACCGTTTTTCGTTCTAGAGGAATAGTTCATAAAAATCATTTTCACAGAGCACCTACTTACCGAGTGGTAAAAGCAAGAAAAATATATACACCAAGAAGAAGTCATACTACATTAGTCGTAAAAAACAGAAGAGGTACTACTGTTGTTCATAAAGGCAAAAGAGGTCGCACCACTGTGGTAAAAAGAAATCGAAGACGCTAAAAAACTAAAATCTCAGTTTCAGCTGAGATTTTTTTATTTAGGATTAAACCTCATATCTTTTTTTGAGTCTAATATAAAATTCAAAACTTATGCAAAATTCAAACCTTTGGTCGTTGCGATTAGGATTTTCAGGTAAAGAAGCACTGGAAATAGAAAAAAGTGGAATAGCGTCATTTTTAAAGAAATCATTTCAAGCTAATTTTGATACCAAAATACCAGCATTTTTAGACGATGATCCCAAATCATTACAAGAATTAAAAAACATCCGACAACAACTAAAAACGGCCACATCAGAAGAGCAAAAACAATTGGTTCGAAAACAATTTCTGTCTAGCTTAGAACTCAAATCTTGGTGGGTTGCTAAAATAATGACTACCGAATATCCATTACGAGAAAAAATGGTTTGTTTTTGGCACAATCATTTTGTGTCAACCGTTCAGAAAGTAAAAGTAAATTATTGGATTTACCAGCACAATCAAATCCTTAGAGAAAATGCTTTCGGAAATTATAAAGAATTAACTAAGAAAATTCTAAAAACTAACGCCATGGTTCGTTATTTAGATAATGTTGACAATCGTAAAGGTAAAATAAACGAAAATTTAAGTCGAGAATTACTGGAACTTTTCACTTTAGGTATCGGAAATTATACAGAAAACGATATAAAAAATGGTGCTAAAGCTTTAGCAGGTTTGGGATTAGGCGAAACCTCAGCACAATACAGAAAGTTTTTTGAAGATACCGATGAAATCACTTATTTAGGAAAAACAGGAAAATTTAAAGTAGATGATTTGGTAGATCGCATTTTTGAACAAAAAAACATACCCTATCTATTAACTAGAAAAATTTTAAAATGGTTTATTTATGACACACCGAAAGAAGAATTAGTAGTGTATTATGGCGATTATTTTAGAAGTGTAAATTTTGAAATTGAACCTTTTCTGCTGAAAATTTTCACTGAAGAATTTACTAAAAAATCAGCCGGAAGTAAAATTAAAGACCCTTTAGTTTACTTGCTACAGTTAGTTCATGAACTAAAAATCAAAGAAATCAAACCGCAAATAATAGCTTTATTTTTAAGTCAACAAGGAATGGATTTATGTAACCAACCCAATGTAAAAGGTTGGGATGGCGGTCACAACTGGCTCAGTTCGCAACTGTTTTTACAGAGAAATAATACCTCTGATTTTTTGTGTAACGGCAGAATGATAAATAGATCTATTTTAAAAGAATCGGATTTAGAAAGTACTGAAACCTCGAAAAGCATACAAGTAACTATCGATTTTAAGAAAGGAAGCAACCAACAAATTATAGCTGAATTAACAGATCGATTAATGTTTCAAGGTTCGGATGAGCTACAAAAAGATATGGAGCAAATTCTAAAATATGATTTTGATTCCAACAATGTCAATGCTGAAAAAGCAGTCATACGTTTGTTCAATTACATTACAAAAACCCCAGAATATCAATTAATTTAAGCGTTATGAATAGAAGAAATTTTTTATCGTTAACCGGAACGTTCACTGGTGGCTTATTAGTTTTACCTGAATTTTTACATGCATTTGGACAAAACAATTCACTTGTAACTGGAGAAGAATGTGTGGTTTTTATTCAGCTTAATGGCGGAAATGATGGATTAAATACCTTTATTCCATATGAAAATCCTTTGTATTATGATTTACGTCCGAAAATAGCTTTAGCAAAAAATGATGTAATTGGGAAAAATAAAGGCATGGCTTTTCATCCAGCTTTAAAAGATTTTGCCACTATGCAACAAAACGGCCATTTAGCTATAGTTCAAAATGTAGGCTATCCAGAGCCTAATCGATCTCATTTCAGAAGTCAAGAAATTTGGCAAACGGCTTCAGATGCTAGTACTTATTTAAACGAAGGTTGGCTAGGAAGGTATTTAGATGTACAATGTAAAGCACACAATCCAATTGCAGGAATTAATTTAGATACCATTGATAATTTAGCACTAAAAGGGATCGAACCAAATTTCATCACCGTAAAAGATCCAAATAAATTCAAATCTAATGCTGAAACAGAAACGGCGCAACTTTCTAACAATCCACATTTAGATTTCGTTCGAAAAATTGCTAATTCGGTTTCAGAAGGTGCAAGTGAAATTCAAAAGGCGCTTGGAAATGCCACAACAGAAATCACTTATCCAAAAAGCAGTTTAGGAAAAAACTTAGCTTGGATGGCACGTTTAATTAAGGGAAACTTAAATTCTAAAGTATATTATACTTCACTAAATGGATTTGATACACATGACAATCAATTAACCCTTCATAAAAATAAATTAACCGAATTAAATGATGCCGTTTTTAGTTTTTATACCGAACTAAAACAAGCAAAGTTACTACAAAATGTGACTATAGTTGTGTTTTCAGAATTTGGCAGACGCGTGAAAGACAATGGAAATGGAACAGATCACGGAACAGCAGCTCCAATGTTTATAATTGGCGGTTCAAATAAAGGGCAAATTATTGGAAATAATCCAAATTTATCCGATTTAGATGCCGGAGATTTAAAACATCAGATTGATTTTAGAAGTGTATATGCCTCAATTTTAGAAGATAAACTAAAAATCAAGGCCAATCAAATCGGAATTTCAAATAAAAAGCTGGACGGTTTGTTTTAATTAAACCAATTCTTTATTTAAAGCATTGTACAATTTATCTATTTCGAATGGTTTCCAAAGTACCCCATTAAAATAAGAAATACTATCTTGTTCTGCTCCAGTTAAAGTATCTGCTGTTAAGGCTAAAATTGGAGTAATAGAATTCAAATTATCAGTTGTTTTAATAATTTTTGTAGCCTCGTACCCATTCATTTCTGGCATATGAATATCCATTAGAATCATATCGTATTTTTTATGATTTACTGCTTCAACGGCTAATTTCCCGTTGGTTACATGATGTACCAGAACACCCCATTTTTGAAGTAATTTTTTCATTAACATGGCATTAATAGCGGTATCTTCCACTAATAAAACTTCTTTGTTTATTAATTTCGTATAATCATTTAAAACCACTGGAACTTTTAGTGCCGTGCGTTCTAGTTTTAGTTTAAAATAAAAAGTTGATCCTACACCAAGTTGACTTTTAACTTTTACTTCGCTATTTACCAACTCAAGTATTTTTTTTACGATAGCTAATCCTAAACCTGTTCCGCCTTGTTTCCGAGTTAAAACAGGTTTAATTTGAGAAAAACTCACGAAAATCTCATCCAAATTTTCTTCTTTAATTCCTTCACCCGTATCGATAATTTCAAACAATAACTCATCCTGTGTTTCCAATGATTTTAATGTTGAAATATTTAATTTCACGCTTCCCTTATCTGTGAATTTTATGGCATTACTTAATAAATTATTTAATACTTGTGTATATTTTGTTTCGTCTAATAAATGATTGACTTTTACATCAATATCCATATTCAAAACCAAGGAAATTCCTTTATCTACAGCTACTTTATTGTATACATTAACTATGTTTTTAGATAATTTCTCTAAAGAAACAGGAACTAAATTTAATGCCTCTTTATTAGAATCTAATTTGGAAAAATTTAAAACATCATTTACAATATTGATTAAATTATTTGATGCAAATTTTAAATTATCTACCAAAGCTTGTCCCTCTTCAGACACTTGTTCTTTTAACAAAGGGATAATCGTAGTAATTGCATTTAAAGGTGTTCGAATTTCATGACTCATAACTGAAAGAAAATCTTGTCTAGAACGTATTAAATTCAATTCATCTTCGTTCTTTTTATTCAATATTTCCTGTCGTTCTTTGGCCAATTGTGCATCTTGTTCTAATTTTTTCATTTTTAGTAACAAGTCGTAATTTTCTATTACATTTATGGTTTGTGAATTAAGAACGGCTGCTTTTTCTTCATCAAAAAGTTCTAAATATTCTAGTGCTAAAGTGGCATTATTTAATTTTTTATGAATCAAATAAAACAATTTATACAACTTGATATTAATCATGGTAATGTTCTGAACTTTGGTAATTTGCAATCCTTTATTCGCAAAATACAAAGCTTTGTCTAAATCGTCATAATCGTAATATAACTGACCTAATTTATTGCAAACCATTGCCAAACCCATAACATCGCCCATTTTCTCATGGATGGTTAAAGCCTGATTCAAATAATAAAAAGCCGAATCAAAATCGTGAAGCTTTAAATAGACTTTCCCTTTACCATAATAAGCATAAGCGGAGCCACGCACATCATTTGTCTTAGCCTTCAATTCAATTGAACGATCAATAAGTTGCTGTGCGAATTTATATTTTTTTGATTTTAATAATAAACCTGATAAATTATTATACACATTTGATTCTAAATTTTCATCCTGAATGCGTTTGGCATTTTTTATCGCACGTTTGTAAAAACTAAAAGCATTGACCTCATCACCAATATATTCATAAATCGTCCCAATAGATTTTTCGGCTCGAGATTGATTAAAATAATCATCGTGTTGTTTATATATTTTTAAGGCATCCACAAAGTAAATTAAACCTAAGTGATAATTATTGGTTTTATAATGAACGCCTGCAAGTGTATATTTCACATTCGCAAGACCAAGCGCATCGTCTATGGATTCATAATAGTGTAATGCTTCATTTGAATAGGTAGTCGATTTCTGAATTTGCCCAGTTATCATATAATATAAAGCAAGTTGACTCAAACATTTTGCTCCTAAAGCAATGTTTTTTTCTTGTTTACTTAGTTGCAAAGCTGCTTCAGTTAATTGAATACTTTTTGCTAAATTACTATTTCTTACACTATCGGCTTGCGCTAAAATTTCTTCTATTGGATGAATTAAATCAGTTTGTGGCATATAAATTAATATCTTTCATTACAAACAAAAATAGCTTTTTTATTTAATTATCCCAGAAAGACAGTACAAAACATTAAAAAACCTATCTTTGCAGGCTTTTTAAAAAATGAAAAATATGAAAAATGATGTCTTAAAAGGAGTTTTATTAGTAGCTTTAGGTGCCACAAGCTATGGAATGCTGGCCACTTTTGTTAAATTAGCCTATAAAGATGGGTTTTCAACTGCTGAAGTTACCTCATCGCAATTTATTTATGGAATACTTGGAGTACTTTTAATCAATTTATTTCAAAAAATTAACGCGAAAGAAAAAGCAGTTCAAGCCAATGCAAAAAATATTTCACAATTAATGATTGCTGGAACTTCTCTGGGAATGACTAGTGTGTTTTATTATTTATGTGTAAAATATATTGACGTTTCAATTGCTATCGTATTATTGATGCAAACGGTTTGGATGGGCGTTTTGTTAGAATGGTTTTTAGATAAAAAATTACCTTCTACACAAAAAATTGTTTCAGTACTTATTGTGCTTTCTGGAACATTTTTAGCTACCAAATTATATCAATTCAATATCGAATTAGATTGGAGAGGTATTTTCTGGGGAATTTTAGCAGCCGCTTCTTTCACAACTACTATGTTTACCGCTAATAAAGTAGCTTTAGAAATATCATCCGCACAAAGAAGTTTGTACATGTTATTAGGAGGTGCAGTAATTGTATTTTCTTTTTCGGCGTTCACACAAAATGGCGACTTAAATTTTGCTATTTTCAAAAATTACGGCATCTTTTTAGCCCTTTTTGGAACTATTATTCCACCAATGTTGCTAAATGCCGGTTTCCCAAAAACAGGATTAGGTTTAGGTAGTATTGTGGCTTCTTTAGAATTACCTGTTTCAGTTTTAATGGCGTTTATCATATTAAAAGAAGAAGTAGTACTTTGGCAGTGGTTGGGTATTGTACTAATCATTTTAGCTATCGTAATTATGAATATTAATTTTTCTAAAAAGAAGTCGTAATACACTAAATTCTAACAAATATTAAATACATTAGCGGTGAAACTTTCATCGCTTTTTTTATGTTTAATTTATTTCAAGAAGAACCGATTCATTTACAACTTCCTGACGCGGAGTTTGTTTATTTTCCTAACTTTTTTTCTAAAGAACAAGCCGACTTATTTTTTAAAGTTTTACTAGAAGATACCCCTTGGCAGCAAGATGATATTTTAATTTTCGGAAAAAAAATTGCACAACCACGATTAACTGCTTTGTACGGAAATGAAGGAAAAACGTATGGCTATTCTAACATTGTAATGCATCCGCATCCCTTTAACACCACACTTACTTTTATCAAAGAAGCCATAGAACAAGAAACACAACATTTATTTACGACGGTTTTATTAAACCTATATCGAAATGAAAAAGACAGTAACGGCTGGCATGCAGACAACGAAAAAGAACTTGGTAGAGATCCTGTAATTGCTTCTTTAAGTTTAGGTGAAGAAAGAGTCTTTCAAATTAAACACAATTCGAATAAAGAAATCAAACAAAACATCATCTTGCAACATGGTAGTTTATTGGTGATGAAAAATGGAGCCCAAATTCATTACAAACATCAAATACCAAAAGCAACAAAGCCTAAAAAAGAGCGTATTAACTTAACTTTTAGAAAAATCATATAAAATAATGATCGTTTTGTTTCTAGAAAATATTTTTTTTTATTAATATTGGTACATCATTTGAGAATAAAAAAATATAACTAATAAATTATGCTTTTCACTAATGAGAAAAAGTAAAAAGATTGAACTAAATTACGAACAAACAGAACGCGTAATTAGCATGGCTCAAGAGGAAAAAAAGCCTTTTGAAGTAATAAAAGAAGAATTTGGTATTACAGAAAGTGAAGTGACTGAAATCATGCGCAAAAAACTTTCTAAAGATAATTTTGAGCTTTGGAAAAAGAAAGTGGCAGCAGGCAAACCAAAACCAAAAGCATTCAAAACGAATACATTAGACGATGATATTGATGATTTAGATAGTAAATATTATTTTAAAAATAAATTAGATTAACTCCAATCCGCCAGATGAAAATCACTTGGCGGATTTTTTTTGTAACAATATGAAAACAATGACTACTAATTTATAGATAAAATAGTTATGAAATGAAAAAAGTATTAATCACTTTAAGTTGTGCCCTTTTATTAATGAGTTATAAATCGATAGCTCAAGAAAAAAAGGCAAAAAACACCACTAAAAACAATGTAGCGGTAAGTATTGATTTAGTAAATGTTGTGGATGATAAAGTCAAAGTTACCATCAACAATCCGAAAATAACAACGGAAACCACTACATTTAATATCCCAAAAATTGTTCCTGGAACTTATTCAGAAGACAATTACGGACGATTTGTAGAAAACGTTAAAGCTTATGACGCCAAAGGCAATGCGTTAAAAATTGCTAAAATGGATGAAAACTCATACACCATTTATAATGCCAAAAAACTAGCACAAGTTACCTATTATGTAAACGACACATTCGATACGGAAGGTGGTGCAGGTTTTGGAGAAAGTGAAGATATCTTCTCACCATCTGGAACCAACATCAACGCGGGTGAAAACTTCATGCTAAACACACATGGTTTTGTTGGATATTTTGAAGGAAAATCTGAAATTCCATATACAGTCGAAATCAAACATCCAGCTACATTATGGGGTGCGACGTCCTTAATAGATATCAATCCTAGTAACGAAATTGATGTATTTGAAGCACCAAGATATGGAGAATTAGTAGACAATCCTATCATGTACACCAAACCGGATTACACGGAATTTAATGTAGAAGGAATGGATATTGTAATCAGTGTGTATTCGCCAACAGGCAAATTTAAAGCGGCTGATATCACTCCAGAAACAGAAAAATTTATGCGTGCGCAGAAGAAATTCTTAGGAAAATTCAATGCCAATAAAAAATATACTGTTTTATTGTATTTATCTGATGTAAAAGCTAAAGATGCAAAAGGTTTTGGTGCCTTAGAACACATGACTTCCACTACAGTTGTAATGCCAGAAATGATGCCTTTAGAAGCCCTTCAAGAGCAATTAAAAGATGTGGTATCGCATGAATTCTTCCACATTGTAACACCTTTAAGTGTACATTCTAGAGAAATTCATTATTTTGATTTTAACAAACCGCAAATGTCTGAACATTTATGGATGTATGAAGGAATTACAGAATATTTCGCCAACTTATTTCAAGTAAATCAAGGTTTAATTTCTGAAGAAGATTTCTATAAAAGAATGTCTGGCAAAATTGAAGATTCTAAAAACATGAATGATAAAATGAGTTTTACCAAAATGAGTAAAAACGTTTTAGAACAACCTTACAAAGACCAATACTTAAACGTATATCAAAAAGGCGCATTAATTGCGATGTGTTTAGATATTCAACTTAGAGAATTAAGTAACGGACAAAGAGGAATTTTAAGTTTAATGCAAGATTTATCTAACGAATACGGAAGTAACAAACCGTTTAATGATGCGGATTTATTTGCTACAATTACACGAATTACTTATCCTCAAATTGGCGAGTTTTTAAACACTTATGTGGCGGGAGAAACACCAATTCCTTACGATGATTATTTTGCAAAAATGGGTGTAGCGAAAGCCAATACTATAGTATCAGGAAATCCATTTCTAAAAGGAGGTCGAGTACCTTTAATCACAGTAGACCAAAGTACAAAACAAATAAAAGCTTTGCCTGATGTGAGTAACAATATTTTCATGACTAGCTTAGGTATTAAAGGTAATGATGTATTAAAAGCATTTAACGATAAAGAATACAACTTAGACAATATTTATGATTTAATTATGTCTAGTGAAAATTGGAAAGATGGAGAAGCAATATCTGTAACTGTAACCAGAGAGGGTAAAGATGAAGTGTTAAAAGGAACGATTAACTTACCAAAAGAAGAGAAATCTGGATTTATAGCTTCTGACAAAACAAAAGAAAGCTTAAAAAACGCTTGGTTAAAAGGCTAATCTTTTTTAAAAATAATTATATACAAAATCCTCAAATTACTATTAATTTGAGGATTTTTTTATTTTCTTTGCAACTCTTAAACTAAAAAAATGAAAAAACTAGTCACACTTATACTTATTTTTATACTTGCTTCTTGTAGTAAGTCGGATACGAAAACCGGAAATGTTGAATTAACCGGATCGGTTAAAGATTTAAAAAAAGGTAAATTATACATTCAACAACTTAAAGATACTAGTTTAGTTATTTTGGATAGTATTATTTTTTCTGGAGAATCTGATTTTTCAACTAAATTTCAAATAGACGAACCACAAATGCTTTATTTATCTTTAGACAGAGGAACTACAGAATCTATTGATAATACTATTTTATTTTTTGCTGAACCAGGAAAAATGACTATTGAAACTACCTTACAAGGCTTTTTTGCAAATGCAAAAATTTCGGGCTCAGAAAACCAAAAAATATACGAAAACTTCTTAAAAATTAAATCTAACTTAAATAATGAAAATTTAGATTTAGTACAAAAAGAACTTAAAAACAAAATTTCTAAAAACCCTACTACTACAGAAGATATTGCTAACAAACGTGATAAATTAACTATTCGAAAATATTTATACACAGCAAATTTCGCACTAGTAAATAAAAAATACGAAGTGGCACCATATATTGCTTTAACTGAAATTCCGGATGCTAATTTAAAATTATTAGATACAATACAAAAAACATTAGCACCAAAAGTAGCCCAATCTAAATATGGGAAACGTTTAAAAGAATGGATAAAAGAAAGAAAATCAACTGAAGAAAATTAAATTTTAAACTGCTTTACGAAGCAGTTTTTTTTTCAACTTATGAAACTGATCCTCGACACAACTTTTGAAAAAATCACATATTCTAATGAAAATTTTGAAGTTTCAGAATATGACACTTGTGTTTTTACAGAATGTGACTTTAAAAATGTAAACGTATCTAAAAGTATTTTTACCAATTGCGAGTTTATCAATTGCCAATTTGAAGCTACACAATTCGAACAAACCGCTTTTAGAGAAGTTATATTTAAAGATTGTACACTAATTGGATTACCATTTGAGAATTGCAATCCGTTTTTGTTTGAAGTGCATTTTGATACCTGTATTTTGCAAGTATGTTCCTTTTATAAAATGAACTTAAAAAATTCTAAATTCAAAAATTCAAAAATTAAAGATGTAGATTTTAGCTTTGCGGATGCCAGCGGTGTATATTTTGATTCCTGTGATTTGTCGCAGTCTATTTTTGACACTACTAATTTAGAAAAAGCAAATTTTACCTCAGCAATTCACTTCTCTATTGATCCAGAAAAAAATAAAATGACACGTGCGAAATTTTCAAGTAACAATTTAAGTGGGTTGTTAGATAAATTCCGTTTAGACATTCAGTAAACGATAATTTTAATAGCTTTTACTTTGGATTTTTTAATTCTAATCGAGTAAAAAGAGGAAAATGATCGCTATTGTAGAAATCGTTTAATGTTTCAAAACTTTTGATTTGAACGTTTTTATCAGCAAAAATATAGTCAATTCGAGCTGGATAGTATTTAAAATTATAAGATTTCCCAAATCCAGAACCATTCGTTTCAAACGCATCTTGCATATTCCCTTTAATGGTTCGATACACAAAAGAAAAAGCACTGTTATTCATATCGCCACAAATAATTTTACGATACTTACAATTTGTATAATGTTCTTTAATTAAAAGTGCTTGAACTTGTTGTTTGGTAAAAGCAGAACTGATTTTTCTAAAAATATATTTCGATTTGGATTCATTCATTTTCTGAATTTCATCGTCTTCAATATCTGTACTAATTTTAATCGACTGTAAATGCATACTGTAAACTCGAAGCGTATCTTTATCTTTAACAATATCAGCAAATACGGCATTATTATTCGAATCTGGAAAAGGAATCACGCCTTTATCAATAATTTTATATTTGGAAAAAATGGCATTTCCCACAATAATATTTTGACCTTCTTTAAAAATTTGTTTGTATTTATAAGCTGTAAATTTTGTTTTTTCTAAATCCGAATATTCCTGTATACATAAAATATCTGGATCTTTATCTGAAACTAAATTCGAAATTTGCGTTGGAATATTAGCTTTTTGATACCACTTGAATTTATTAAAAAGACGAACATTATAACTTAGCACTGTAAAATCATTATCTGATGCTGGAAGCACTGTTGGCTGCAAATTATAGAACTTGTTAATAAATGTAATTCCAAGTAATAAAACCAATCCAGAAACAAAAATATATTTCTTCAGTTGGATTAACCAATACAGGAAAAACAACAAATTTAAAACTAAAAATAAAGGCAAAACCAAAGTAAGCACACTTAAAAACGGAAACCATTTTGGGGCTAAAAAAGGCAATAAATAAGCTAATAATGTAGTAATTGCTAAAACTACATTAAAAAACAACATGGATTTGGAAATGAATGACAGGCCTTTAAACACACTATTTATTTGCTGAAAAAAGAAATTCCTTTTCTTCTTTGGTTAAACTATCATAACCTGATTTACTTATCTTTTCTAAAATTTCATCAATTTGTCTTTGTTTGACATCTACTTCAGAAATTCTTGGTGATTGATAAGTTGTTTCAGGTTTGTTTCTATATACTTTTTTAAATGTAGTGTTTTTTTTCTTTGATAAGGCAAAAATCGAACTGATATCATGACCTTTTTTCATTAGCGTTGCAAACACAAACCCAACCAAACTTCCTGACAAATGCGCCACATGACCACCGGTATTATCTGAAAGTAAATATAATAAATCGATAAAAACATAAAAAGCGGCCAAATGCCATATTTTAAAATTTCCTAATAAAGGTACACGAATAGGCATATCAGGTGAATAGGCTGCAACGGCAATAAAAACAGCCATTACCGAACCACTTGCGCCAACAATTAAGCTAACATGATGAAACAAACTTCCGTAAATTAAATATACGATACCACCAAAAAAACTACCTAAAAAGTAAACAGTTAGAAATTGTCTGTTTGTAAAAAAAGTATAAAAATGGCTACTGATAAAGTATAAAAACAGCAAATTAAAAAGCAAATGAATCGGACTAGAATGTAAAAAACTATAGGTAATTAAAGTCCATGGAAATAGCAACGCTTCTTTATAATCTGAAGAGAGCGCCAACCATGTAGGATAATCAAAAACACCTGACAGAAATTTAAAAAAGAAAATAATGCTTAAAAGAAACACTAAAATATTAATAAAAATCAATTTCTGAGGCATGCCTCCCATTTGATATTGTAACTTTATTTCGTTTAAAAACTTCATAAATAAGATAACTTTTTACTTGATTCTTTTTTCTTGACCCTTTTTACTTGGCGCTTGTTACTTGGCGCTTGCTAATTCCACCTATTATGTGTGAATTTATTATTTCTCCAAAGCATCATTAATATAAAACCTGTTAAAGCGCCACCAACGTGAGCGAAATGAGCTATATTACCTCCTGAAAATATGGAAAAACCAGTAACTCCTGAAAACAAATCTAATCCCACAATAATTGGTACAAAATACTTGGCTTTGATTGGAACAGGAATAAACAGCATCGCTAATTCAGCCATAGGAAACATAAATGCAAAAGCGACTAATAATCCATAAATAGCTCCAGAAGCACCAACTGCTGGTACATTTATCAAACCATCAAATCCTGGAACATAATTAATATAGTAGAAATTAATTGCCGTATGTAAAATTGCGGATCCAAAACCACAAGCTAAATAAAATAAAATAAATTTTTTACCACCCCAAAAATGCTCTAAAGCTGAACCAAAGGAAACTAAAGCAAACATATTAAACAAAATATGCATTATATCTCCATGCATAAACATATGTGTCAAGGGTTGCCAAAATTTGAAATAATCACTTGTAAAATAAAACAAGGACAAATATTCGTAATTTTGAGGCATAACTTGACTCAATCCAAAAACGAGTACATTTATTATCAATAGTTGCTTTACAACTGGTGTCATATTGTTGAACATACTTAAAATCTTTTATCTAAATCTTCTGTGGTTAAAGTAATAAAAATAGGTTGCTGAAAAGGGGAAACATTCGGGTCTTTACAAGCAAATAAACCATTTACGATGTTTTCAATTTCGTTAACATTTAAATACTTACCCGTTTTTACTGCTACGCTTTTCGCCATAAATTTAGAAATACTATCGGTTAATGAAAAACTATCTTCGGGTAAATTTTCTTGTAAGTTGTAAATTAGATCATGTAAAATTTCATTTACAGTGGTATCGGTAATCTGAGCCGGTAATCCCGAAATCACTACTTCATCAAAACCCATTTTTTCAAAAGCAAATCCGACCCCTTCTAAATTAGGTTGAATTTCTTTCAAACATAACATTTCATCTCTCGAAAATTGTAACTCTAAAGGAAATAATAATTGTTGGCTCGAAGCTTGTTGAATGGTAATATTTGTCAAAAATTGTTCGTACAAAATACGTTGATGTGCTCGATTTTGATGAATAACCAACAAACCTGATTTCATACTTTTAATCAAATATTTTCGATTAAATTGGTATAATAAAGTTTGCGTTTCAACTACAGCATCATCAAATAATTTACTTGTCACTATTTCGCTTTCAAAATTGGAAGAAACAGTTGTAAAAGCGGCTTCAGCGTCTTGTCTTAAATCAGTATATAAACTTTCCCAATGCGGTTGTGCCGGAGTACTTTTCACATACGAACTAGAAAATGAAGTTTGTTTTTTTTCCAGCGATTCTGTTGCAAATGGATTAAACGTACTATCTACTTGAATCAGTGGCGTTGATGATGTTTTATCTTTATAGTCATATGGCACGTCTAAAGTAGCATCTCTTTCAAAATCAAGTACAGGTGCTACATTAAACATCCCTAAACTATGTTTTACAGTTGCACGTAAAATGGCATATAAAGCTTGTTCATCATCAAACTTCACCTCTGTTTTTGTGGGATGAATATTAATATCAATGGTATGTGGCGGCACTTCTAAATACAAAAAATAACTGGGTTGATTCGAATCTCTTAACAATCCATCGTAAGCATTCATAATGGCGTGATGCAAAAACGGGCTTTTAATAAATCGATTGTTTACCATGAAAAACTGTTCAGATCTGTTTTTTTTAGCAAATTCTGGTTTCCCAACAAATCCACTAATTTTTATCATTTCGGTTTCTTCTGTAACCGGAACTAATTTTTCATTGGTTTTTCCACCAAAAATATTTACAATTCTTTGTCGATAGTTCGAACCGGGCAAATTAAATACTTCACTCCCATTACTTATCATTGTAAAAGCAATTGTTGGATGTGCCAAAGCTACGCGTTCAAATTCGTCAATAATGTGTTTTAATTCTACGTTATCCGATTTTAAAAAATTACGTCGGGCTGGAATATTAAAAAACAAGTTTTTGACTAAAAAAGAAGTACCTTTTGGTAAAACAGCAACTTCCTGAGTCATTAATTTACTTCCTTCTATAATGATATGAATCCCTAATTCTTCTTGATCTTGCTTGGTTTTCAATTCAACATGAGCGACTGCTGCTATCGAGGCCAAAGCTTCGCCTCTAAATCCTTTAGTATGCAAAGCAAACAAATCTTCTGCATGACGAATTTTAGAAGTAGCATGACGTTCAAAGCACAAACGCGCATCGGTTACATTCATACCCAATCCATTATCGATAACTTGAATTAGTGTTTTTCCAGCATCTTTTACAATTAATTTTATTTCGGTGGCTTTCGCATCTACAGCATTTTCAACCAATTCTTTAACTACAGAAGCTGGTCGTTGTACGACTTCTCCCGCAGCAATTTGATTGGCAACGTGATCAGGTAATAATTGTATAATTCCAGACATGAATCTGTTCTATTTTTATTAGAGTTAAGGTACAAAATTAAGGAATTTTATACTGGTTTTCGCTTTGTGAAAAATAGAAATTTGGGAAAGTTAGTAACAAAATCACTTTCTTAAAACGATCTCTTTTCGTTCAAAGGTTAAAACTTTATCATTTTGTAATTCATTAAGCAATACATTTAAAGTTGGACGGGATAATCCAATTAATGATGCAATATCTTTTTGAGTGTAAGGATGCCTAATCACTTGATCACCGGTTACAGCATTTACAAAACCATACTCGTCAGCTAATTCTTTTATAAATTCTAACAAGCGCGTTTTGGCATCTTTGAACAACATAATTTGCAAACGGCGTTCTAATTTTTTGAAACGATACCCAATAAATTTGTAGATTTTTAAACTAAATTCATTATTTCTACGCAATAAATCATACATTACATCTAACTTTATTTCACAAATTGAAGTCTGACTTTCTATTGATTGAGCAAATTCATTTCGATTTTCTTCTCCTAAAATGGCTTTTTCTCCAAAAATTTGACCTTTTACTAAAATAGCTGTTATAATTTCATCGCCATCTTCCGTAGTATATCCTATTTTTATTTTTCCCTTATTTATTAAAAATACTTTATTTGCTGAATCTTCTTCAAAATAAACATAATCTCCTTTTTTCAAGAAATGAAAAGCATGCTCCTTTTTGTATTCTTTAAACTTGTGTGGACACAAAATTTGAAACACATCAATATTATCGAAAAACCAAATAGAATTACTCATGAAATGCTTTTTTATATGCCAACTATATTTTTACTAGATATATCGGATGACTTTTTTACAGATGCAGAATGAAATCAACTGTAATTCTCAAATATAAAAAAAACTCTCCAGAACTGAAGAGTTTTAAATATAATTTAAGAAATAAGATTATGATTTCTGATTCAAATCGATCATTTTTAAGGCGGCAATTGCAGCTTCAATACCTTTATTCCCGTGTATTCCACCACTTCTATCTACAGATTGTTGCATGTTATTATCTGTAAGTACACAAAAAATAGTAGGAATATCGTAAAGTAAATTCAAATCTTTCATACCTTGAGTAACGCCTTCACATACAAACTCAAAATGCATGGTTTCCCCTTTGATCACACAACCAATTACAATTACGGCATCTAATTCTAATTTTTCATGCATTTGACGAGCACCAAAAATCAATTCAAAACTACCTGGTACATTCCAACGATGGATATTTTCAGACAAAGCACCACAATCGGTTAAAGCCGAAACCACACCGTTATATAAGCCTTCTGTAACATTTTCATTCCATTCAGAAACAACAATCCCAAACCGAAAATTTTTCGCGTTTGGGATTGTGTTTTTATCGTATTGAGATAAATTTTTATTTTCAGTTGCCATTATTTTTCTAATGAAGCAATTAACATATCCACTGTACTTCCTTCTGGAGAAGCTTCATATTTTTCCTTAATTGTTTTTAAGTACCCTAAAGCTTCATCATTTTTCTTTAAAATGATAGCAATATTAGCCGCTTTCATTAAAAATCTTGGAGTAATGAAATCATTATCATCTACATTTGCAGCTTCTACATATAACTTTAATGCTTCTTCGTTATTGTTTAATTCTGCATTTGCATCTCCTTTTGCTCCTAACGCTAACGCATGTAAATTTTCTTCTTTTGTAGAGAAATTATCTAAATGCTCAATAGCCTTTTTGAAATCTTTCAAATGTAAATAAGACATTCCAGCCGCATATTCTGCTAAATTAGCTGCTTTAGTTCCAGAGTGATTTTCAATAACTCCTTCAAAACCTAATTTACCTTCACCACCTTTTAATGCTAATTTGAACAAAGAATCTTGTTTTTCAGTTGCATCTACAGCTTGTTGAAAATAAACCTGTGCTTGGTTCATATCTCTGAACGCTTCTTCCTCACTTGGAGTCGAAACAAATTTATTAAATAAAATGTAAGCTAAGGTAGCAACTGCTACAGCAGCAATTACGCCTAAAATAGCTTTTTGATTTCTAATAACCCACTCTTCTGTTTTATTTGCAGTTTCATCAAGTGTATTAAACACGCCAGCTGTTGTGCTTTCGCTTTCATTCACATTAATTTCTTCTACAGTGGTATCAAATGCAGGATCTTTTTCTACTTCTGGTTTTGGTGCTTTATAACCTCTTTTATTATATGTTGCCATTGAACTAAAATTTTATTAGAGGTGCAAAAATATACTTTTTATTTAAATTTAAAAGTTCTTTTATTTATATTTTTAAAAATTGAGCTTACATTTGTACTCGAAAGTGAAATTTTCTGCACTTTTTAACAAAAAAACGTGATTTTAAAAAAACTATCTTTATTAAATTATAAGAACATTGATTCTAATTCTTTTGAGTTTGAAAGCAAGATTAATGCCATTGTTGGAAAAAACGGAATAGGCAAAACAACTATTTTGGACGCTATTTATCATTTGGCTGTAGGAAAAAGTTACTTTAATCCATTATCGACTCAAAACATCAAACATGGCGAAGAATTTTTTGTAATTGATGGCCTTTTTGAAAAAGAAAACAGAACCGAACAAATTATTTGTAGTTATAAAAAAGCACAAAAAAAAGTACTTAAAAGAAACGGCAAACTGTACGATAAGCTTTCGGAACATATTGGCTTAATTCCGATTGTCATGATTTCACCAAGCGATACCGATTTAATTGTAGAAGGAAGTGAAACTAGAAGAAAATTCATAGACAATGTAATTTCAACATTTGACACCAATTATTTAAATACTTTAATTCACTATCAAAAAACGGTACAACAAAGAAACGCTCTGTTAAAATATTTTGCACTAAATCAGGTTTTTGATGTAGATAATTTAAGTATCTATAACGATCAATTATCTGAATTGGGTCAAATCATTTTCACAAAAAGGAAAGACTTTTTAGAACAATTTGTTCCTGTATTTCAAAAATTATACGAGGTGATTTCTGAAAACGCCGAACCGGTTTCACTAGAATATGAAAGTCAATTACACCATCAAAACTTAGCCGATTTATTAGTCCAAAATTTGCAAAAAGATAGAGTTACACAATACACAACAGTTGGGATTCATAAAGATGACATTGCTTTTACCATTTCTGGATTTCCAGTGAAGAAATTTGGTTCGCAAGGACAACAAAAATCGTTTTTAATTGCTTTAAAATTAGCCCAATTCGATTTTATTAAAAACCATACAAAAACGTTACCTATCTTGTTATTTGACGATATTTTTGATAAATTAGATGCGTTTAGAGTCCAGCAAATTGTGAATATGGTAAATGAGGATGTATTTGGTCAGATTTTCATTTCTGATACCCATCCAGAACGAACCGAAAACATCATAAAACAAACACATAAAAGGTATAAAATATTTAATATTTAAAACATGAACAAGTTAACAACATTTATTGCAACAGCGGCACTATCTTTAACGATTAGTTGCACGAACAGCCAAAGTTTTAAAAGTGTAGATGTTACTACATTCAAAGCCAACATCACTAAAACAGATGACGCCCAAATTTTAGATGTAAGAACGCCTGGTGAATTTGCCAATGGAAAAATTGCTGATGCGAAAAACGCCGATTGGAATGGAGCTGCTTTTGATACTCAAATTGCACATTTAGACAAGTCAAAACCTGTTTTTGTATATTGCTTAAGTGGAGGAAGAAGTAAAAAAGCGGCCAATCATTTATCGGAACTAGGCTTTAAAAACATAATTGAATTAGAAGGCGGCTATTTAGCTTGGGAAAAAGCGAATCCAAAAACAAATGCTGTTTGGTCCGGAATGACGCAAGAAGACTATAACAAACTAATGGTTTCAGATAAAACTGTAGTGATTGATTTTTACACCGAATGGTGTGGACCTTGCAAAAAAATGGCGCCTTATTTAGATAAAATGAGTGCAGAATTAGCAGATAAAGTAATTATTCACCGAATTGATGCTGACAAAAACAAATCGTTATTTAATGCTTTAGGCTACCAAGGTTTACCAGTAGTACTTGTAGTTAAAAACGGAAAACAAACCTTCTTTAAAAACGAATTTGTTAGCGAAGAAGAGTTGAGAAAAGCCTTATAAAGAAGTTTTCAGTCTCAGTCTCAGTTATCATTCTCAGTCTCAGTCTCAGTTATCAGTTTTTCAGAAAGCATCAAAAAAATAAACACATGAATATCGTACA
>CAZULO010000017.1:0-3566 GCA_964621245.1 uncultured Flavobacterium sp. | reverse complement strand
TCAGTTATCAGTTTTTCAGAAAGCATCAAAAAAATAAACACATGAATATCGTACAACAACAAGCGTTAAAAAAATATAACACCTTTGGCATTGAAGCTTTTGCAACGGAATTTTGCGAAGTCAACTCTCCAGAACAATTAGCCGAAGTTTTACAAGAAAATCAGTCAAAAAAACTTTTTATTTTAGGTGGCGGAAGCAATATGCTTTTAACTCAAAATATTGATGCTTTAGTGCTACACATTAACAATAAAGGTATTGAAGTTGTAGCAGAAAATGACGACTTTGTTTGGGTAAAAGGAAATGCGGGTGAAGTTTGGCACGAATTTGTTCAGTTTTGTATTCAGAAAAATTATGGTGGTATTGAAAACCTGTCTTTAATTCCTGGAAATGTTGGGGCGACACCTATACAGAATATTGGCGCTTATGGCGTAGAAATAAAAGATACTTTTGTTTCCTGTGAAGCAATGAAAATTGACACCCAAGAAATCGTTACTTTTGATAAAACTGCCTGTCAATTTGGGTATAGAGAAAGTATTTTTAAGTCCGATTTAAGAAACCAATATGTGATTTTATCTGTGGTTTTTCAACTAACAAAACACAATCACAAACTGAATACTTCTTACGGCGCGATTGATACTGAATTAGAAAACATGGGCATTGAAAACCCGAGTATTCAAGATGTAAGCAAAGCGGTTATTGCCATTCGCGAAAGCAAATTACCCAACCCAAAAGAATTAGGAAACAGCGGAAGTTTTTTCAAAAACCCAATTGTTCTTAAAGAAATTTATGAAAAAGCTAAAGCGAATTATCCAGAAATTCCACATTATCCTGTTTCAGAAACAGAAGTAAAAGTACCAGCTGGATGGTTAATTGAACAAGCTGGATTTAAAGGCAAACGTTTTGGAGATGCTGGAATTCACACGAAACAAGCTTTAGTTTTAGTGAATTATGGAAATGCGACTGGAAACGAAATTTGGGCCGTAGCACAAAATATTCAAAAAACGATTTTGGAAAAGTACGGAATTAGCATTGAAGCCGAAGTGAATGTGATTTAATTGACGATTTGAGATTTAAGATTTTGGATGTACTAATCAACAAAGATGTTTTTCGAACCTTTCAATCCAAAAATAAAACTTGACACTTTGAACAAATAAATCTAAATTTGCCTAATTTTTTACACCTATATGGAAACCATTTTATTTATACTTTTTATTGCATTTTTAGTTTTTTTCGCCATTCAGTTTGTGTATCAATCGTTTGTTTTTAGTCGTTTTTCCTTTGTTCAAGCTAAAAAAGATACACCAAAAAACGTGTCGGTTTCCGTTATTGTATGTGCTAAAAACGAATATGAAAATTTAGAAAAAAATCTACCTGTTTTAGTTTCTCAAAATTACCCAAACTACGAACTTGTTTTAATAGATGACGCTTCTAGTGACGACACTTTAGAATTATTTGAAACCTATGAAAAACAATATTCATTTATCAAATTAGTCAAAGTTAAAAACAATGAAGCCTTTTGGGGCAATAAAAAATTCGCCTTAACTTTAGGAATTAAATCCGCTAAAAACGATTATCTTTTATTTACAGATGCCGATTGTATGCCGCAATCTGAAAATTGGATTTCGGAAATGACATCGCATTTTACTTTCAAAAAAACTATTGTTTTAGGATATGGTGCTTACGATAAAATAAAAGGATCTTTTTTAAACAAAATTATACGCTACGAAACAGTTATTACGGCAATTCAATATTTTTCGTGGGCAAAAATCGGAAAACCGTATATGGGAGTGGGTCGAAATTTGGCCTATAAAAAATCTGAATTTTTTAACGTAAATGGGTTTATCAATCATATTCGACTACGTTCAGGTGATGATGATTTATTTATCAATGAAGCAGCAACAGGAAGTAATACAACAATTTGTTACCAACCGGAAAGTTTTACCTATTCCAAACCAAAAACCACCTATAAAGATTGGTTCAATCAAAAAAGAAGACACGTATCAACAGCTAAATACTACAAAGGTTTTGACCAATTTCAATTGGGGTTATTTTTTATTTCTCAAGTACTTTGCATTACTTTAGCAATAATTTTATTATCTTACCAATATAATTGGATCATTGTAGCAAGTGCATTAGCTTTCCGTTATATATTTAATTGGATTGTTTTGGGTTATGGCGCCTCTAAATTAAGAGAAAAAGACATCATTGCGTGGTATCCTATTTTTGAACTAATCTTAATCATTACTCATATCAGAGTGGCAATAACCAACCTGATTTTCAAACCCGTACATTGGAAATAAAACAAGAAAAAATACTTAAAAACATACAAAAAGCAAAGTTGGGCGATCAAGTAGCTTTTACTTTTCTTCTAGATTTTTATTGGAATGAAGTGTATGGCTATATGCTAAAACGTACGGAAAACGAAACAGATACAGATGATATCGTTATCGAAACTTTCGCAAAAGCGTTTGACAAAATTAGTACGTATAATCCAGAATTCGGTTTTAATACTTGGCTGATTACGATTGCAAAAAACGTACATATCGATATGCTTCGAAAGAAAAAATCGACTTTATTTTTAGAAATAACCGATGATGAAGATAACTTTGCCAATCAAGTTTTAGACGAAACACCAACCGTAGAAGACACCCTAATCACTGAACAAAATTTATCACAATTATTACAGCAAATCAAACAATTAAAACCAGCGTATCAAGAAGTTATCCAATTGCGTTTTTTCCAAGAAATGAGTTATCAAGATATGGCAGAACAATTGAATGAGCCCTTAAATAACATTAAAATCAAACTACTTCGTGCTAAAAAATTATTAGCCGAAATTATTAGCGGAAAATAGTTTTTTTTGTAACTTTGAATAAATCATTTGACAACTATGAAGTCAATCACAACCTCAGAAATTAACCAAAAAATAAATGCACTCCCACATAATTTATTAGAAGAGGTGAATAATTTCATTGATTTTCTTACATACAAATCTAAAGATTGGGCTGACGATTTAAGTGTCACTGAAAAAAAACTTATCGAAAAAGGCATTAATGATATTTCCGAAGATAAAACTTATACTCATAAAGAAGCCAAAGAAATCATTAAAAACCACATAAAAAACAAGACGATTTAATGGAAATTATCTGGTCTGAAACTGCTTTAGAAACCTATTTAAAAGTAATTGATTATTTGTTTGAAAAATGGACAATTAAAGAAATTATCGTTTTTGAATACAAAGTGGATGAATTACTAAATAAGATTAAAAAACTCAAACAGTTTTGCCCAGAATCCAAAATCTTAGGCTATAAAAAATGCACTATTGATGCGAACAATTCTGTAATTCATACAATATCAAACAATAACATTCTACTCATTACTTTTTTAGACAATAGAAGTTCAAATATTTTTTAATTTAAATTAATTTTCATTAGGTTTGGCTAAACTTAAAACCAAATGGAAAACTTTACTTTTTCTGAAAAACTAAAACACCTTTTTTCAATTCCCGTTATTATTGCCGCATTAGGCTACTTTGTTGACATTTACGATTTATTACTTTTCGGAAT